>JBOHXF010000508.1:0-10617 GCA_050737455.1 Opitutaceae bacterium
GTTGCAGGCCTGGCTCTCCGCCCCCTACCGGCGCCGGCCGGCCGCGCCGATCCCCGATTTGCCGGAGGCGGCCCGCCGAATGCTCGCCGCCTGCCGCTCCTGGTCGACGGTCGTCTAACCCTCGTCGAGCGCGGGCCAGCGCCAGCGCTCCCCGACCAGCTTCGCGACGAGCGTGCGGAAGCCGTAGGCGGTTCGTGCGAGCGAGTCCTGCAGCTCGGATTCGCGCCAGCCTCCGTCCACGCTGACCGCGCCGAGCTCCTCCTCGCTCGCCACCCGTTCGATCCGCCGCGCCTCGGGAAAGGACGGCTGCCCGGCCCGAAGCTTGATCTCGTGAAGCAGGCGGTAGTTCGTCTCGGCCAGCTCGCGATGGAGGGCGCGCTGGGCCGCCCGCCATTCCCCCCGGGCCGCTTTCCGGCGGGCCCAGACCCAATGGCATACGAACGCCTCCGCGAGGTCGATGACCTCGGCGTCGCCGAGCCGGGGATCGGGCACGAGGTTCACGACCTCGGCGTACCAGGCTTCCCATTTCGGGTTGGGCTTCAGGAACCGCCAGCCCGGCCGGATGACAACCGCCAAGTCCTGGCAGCTCTGCCGGACTTGGGGGGAGCTCAGATGCTGCCCGGCCTTCGCCGCCTCGGCAACACTTCCCAGTCCCTCCGCGGGAACGATCACCAAATCCACCTCCGCCCCCCGAAACAGCGCGGTTACCCGCGGAACGCCGCCGATCGCGGCGCGCCGGACCGAATAGGCCAGCGGCTCCGCCCCGGGAATCTCGCGCAGCCATTCGCGGTCGGCAAACCTCCCCGGAATTCGCGCAATGATGTGAAAATCCCAGTCGGAATGCCGGTCGGCCCCCTTGAGGCCGTCGCCCGCCGAACGCTGGCGCGAGCCGATGAGCACCAGCGCCTCGATGTCGTCGCGGGGCCGGGCCCACGCGGCCAAAGACGCCGCGAAGTCTTCCATGGAATTCACACCTTGACCACGATCCGGTAGCGCAGGCCCACGCCGGAACCCCACTCGGCGCCCAGCAGCGCGCCCGCGCGGGCCAGCATGGCCACCGCGCTCCAAGCCGAGGGGCCCGCCTTGAGCGGCGCCGCGGGGGAAAAGAGACGGGCGATCGTCTCGGGCTCCGCGCCCACGTCGGATCCGCATAGGTCGATGGCCACCGCCACACGGCTGTCCCGCTTGAAGTTCGGCGTGTGGAGAATCCGGACCCCGGGACGCGAGCGGAACGCCCGCAGGTCCGCCGCGACGTCGAGCATCAAAGCCGGACGCACGTTGACGACGCCCGACCCGTTCAAGGCCTTCAGCATGAGCCGCAGAAGGATCACGACGGCCCGGAGCAGCGCCCGGCCCTCCCCCGCGAAGCGTGCGTCGGGCGCGAGCTCGTCGCGCACGATACGGACCCCTTCGGGCCCCTCGTCCCCGACGATGCGGACGGCTTGCGCCAGAATCTCGTTGATCGAGCGCACGGCGACTTCCGGCGCGGCGAGGTAATCGCGAAGCCGTTCCACCGTCTCCTGGAGTTCGGCGGTCGCCGCCAGGGAGTCCTCCAGAGTCGCGGTGTCTTCGGGTCGCCGGGCCGCCGGCTCCGCGAGCCTTAGGTTGATCAGTTCGACTCGGCCGAGCAGAGCCGAAAGCGAATCGAGCGACGTCGACAGGAGGCCCCGCTGGATGTCGGAAGCGCTCACCTCGAGTTCCCCGCTGACCACCGCGTCGGCCAGGGCCGTCCGCAGGACGCCGGCCTCTGCCGAGCTTCGGCTCCGCCCCCGCTGCGCGCGGGTGTGCTCGACCGCGTGGGCGAGTTTCGAGCGGAACTCGTCGTCCCGCCGGAGATTCTTCGGGATGAAGTCGAAACAGTGCCGCCTGAACGATTCGAGGGCTGTGTCATATTCGCCGTGCGCCGTGAAAACGACCATCGCTAGATCGGGGTCGGCCTCCCGCAGAGAACCCACCCATTCCAGCCCGGACGGGCCCTCGCCGAGGTTCACGTCCACGAGGGCGGCGTCGAAGAGTTGCCCACGCACCTTCGCGAGCGCCTCCTCCCCCGTCCGGCACAAGGCCACCTGCGCAAAACCGCGCAGCCGAAATTCCACCGCGCGGTGGAGCGTGGGATCATCGTCCAGCAGCAGAATCTGGGGCCCGGCTGGGCCAAAGGGCGGAATCATCGTTCGGTGTCCGGCACGGACCGGGTGATAAGAGAACAGGGAACGGCCGCGCCGTCGAACCGCTTCGCGCACATCAGGGTGATTTCGAAACAGGTGCCGTCGGGGCCGGTGCGCCGGACGCCCACCGTCCCCCCCATCGCTTCCACGCAGTCGCGCGCGATCGACAATCCGAGGCCCATGCCGTCCCGCTTGTTGCTGCGCCCCGGCGCGAACGGATCCGTCCGCCGCAGCTCCGGAAGCCCCCGGCCGTGGTCCCGGACAAGGAGATGGACCTTGTCCAACTCGCGCGAGACCGAGATTTCAACCGCGGGCCCGCCCGCATCCGCGGGCGAAGCCTCCAGCCCGTTCTTCACCAGATTGTGCAGCGCCATTCGGAGCAGCTCCCGATTGGCGAGAATTTCCGTCGAATCCTCGGTGCCAAACGCGAGTTCGACCCATTGGGTCCGGGCGATCGGCAGCTTCGCGCGCAGCCCCTCCAAAAACGCCTCCAAGGTGGCGCGGAGCGCCATGGATTCGATGGGCCGGTTGAACAGCGCGCCGACGTTGAAGAAATGATCGCACAAACGATCGACCTGCTCCGTCTGTGCCAGGCTGAGCCGGGCGTCTTCGGCCTGAACCTCGCCCCCGCGACCGGCTGCGATCGCCTTCAGGAGCTGAGTCTGAAGATAAAGTCCGTTGCGCAGTTCGTGGGCGAACTGGGGAGCGTAGCGCGCGTAGAATCTCAGCCGCTCGTTGCCGCGAAGCCGCTGGGTCATGCGCTCGAGCGCGGATCCCATCTGCATGGTTGCCAGAAGGCTGCGCGCCTCGCGCAGCTCTCGGGGAAGGAACGGGCCCCGCGCAGCCCGGGCTTCGAACGCGGCGATCAGCCGCTCGCCGGCGTCCCCGGTCGCGCAAACCGCGGCGCCGATGCGATGGCGGGTGAGGTATTCGAATTCTTCCCGTTCGGCCGGACCGCCCCGTTCCGCCGTTTCGGGTGTGACGGCTCCCTGATCGCCGAGCAGCCGCAGCAGCGAGAGCGGCATCGGCTCCGCCGGCCAGCGCGCGGTGAAGGCGCCGTCGGACAGATACACTTCCTCGGACCCGTCGGACCAGTCCTGGAGAATGAGGGCGTAGCCCGAATGCAGCATTCCGGAGTCGGGGTCGGAGCGGATCAGGGTGTTGGTCGAGGCCTGCGCCTTGAGATAGCTCGGGGAGGTGAAGCGGCGCTCGACGATCGACTGCAGAATCGAGTCCACGGTCGGCAGGAGCGCCGCCCCGAAGGCGATGAGCAACCACGCCAGCAAAAGAGCGCCGTTCATGTCGTTCACGACGAAGAACCGGACACCGACCACTGCCGCGCACGAGGCCGAGCCGTAAACCACCGTTCTTGCGAGGAGCAGCGCCAAAGTGCGGCCCACGTCGCGAGAAAGCACCAGGTGGCTTCGCCACAGGGCCACGCCACCTAGAAGGTAGGCGACCCAAAGGACGATGGGAGAAAGCCACCGGCGCTCGTGCGACGCAAAAATCAGGCCACTCACATTGAGCATGGCGACGCCCAGAGTGCTCGCAGCCATGATCACGAACGCCAGCATCTCGGACCGCCGGCGCTCGCCCCCGGCGCCGCGCGCCCATAATAATAAGCCTTTCGCGACAAGCACTGCGGTCCAGCACATCGCACCGAGGTAGGACGGCCAGAAGAGCGGCCCTTCCCCGAAGCGACGCGCGGGCAGGGTCGGAATCATCAACGGAGTGAGCTCGAGTACCGCGGCCAGTAGAATCCACCAATCCCAGCGGGGACGGAACAAGACCGTCCGAAGCGACGACCAAGGCGTCAGAACGGTGTCGTAGAGGGTCGACAGCCCCCAAAGCCAGCATAGTCCTGTGAACCCGGCCAACCGGACGGCCAACACGGTATCAATCGTATAGATCTGCGCCACGCCGATGCTCGCCTGCCACAATGCCTGACAGGTCAGCGCCAACGCCCACATCCGGCTCGCCGGCCGCCGCGGATTTGCAGCGATGACGAGAATAGCGAGCGCCAACGCGATAAACCCTGTTATAAACGCGGGCGAAACCGCAGCGCCAGCGTCAGGCGGTTGTTTGAAAA
Organism: Opitutaceae bacterium; assembly: GCA_050737455.1. Taxonomy (GTDB): domain Bacteria; phylum Verrucomicrobiota; class Verrucomicrobiia; order Opitutales; family Opitutaceae; genus Palsa-1447. The sequence goes on from JBOHXF010000508.1 coordinate 4,255, forward strand.
CCGTCTCTAGCGCCCTTGCAATCACGGTCCAGCGATGGTAAAAGTAGGTTGCATGTTCAAACAAAAAGTGGTTCTAACTTCGACACCCTATGATCCTCCTCGTCGCTAATCCCAGTCCCGTCCGCTCCTCGATGGCTGCGTTCCTCGAACATCAGCGGCTTTCTACCAAAGTTTCCGACTCCTTCGAAGATGCGCTGGACGTCTATCTCAAGGCGCCCCACTTCGACATCATCGTGGCGGAATACCGGATCGGCAACGAGACCGCGCTTCCTCTCATGGCGGAAATCGCCGAGGAGGGTCATTCTGTTCCGTTCATCGTCTTCGGCGCGCCGTTGAAAACCGAAGCCGAGCTCTTCCGCCGCGGTGCGGTCGCCTCCTTGAACAAGGGTTTCTCGCCCCGCTCGCTCGCTCTCCAATGCGAAAGCCTCAGGCGATACCTCGTCAAGAAGTCCTACCGGGCTCCGCTCCCCACAAAAAAGTCGATCGAGGATTTCCAGTTCGGCAACGCCAAGGTCTCCCCGCAGCGCCGCGTGGTCGAACTCCGCCGCGACGGCAAGAACATGCATGCGCCGGTGAGCCGTCTCCAGCTTCGGCTGCTCCAGACGCTCCAGTCGTCCCCCGAACAGATCATCGATTACGAGTCGCTTTACCATCAGATCTGGCGCCGGGCTTACCGCGGCAACAACGCCGCCATTCGGGAAGCCGTGTCGTCGCTGCGCGACCGGTTGCGCCAAGCGGGCGTGGATTTCGACCAGTACGTAACAACGGTTTACGGCGAGGGATACCGCTACGAGCGGGCCTGACCGGCCTAGTGCCGGTCTCCGTTTCGACCCTGCGCACCGACCGCCACTCCCGGCCGGTGCGGGAGCGAGCGGAGGGAAATCAGGATCTCGGTCCCTTCCATGCCCGGGCCCGCGTGGATTTCCCCTTCGTGGAGACGGATGATCTCCTTTGCGAGAAAGACGCCCAGGCGCCCTTGATTGGGAACGGCGTCCTCCATGGGTTCGGGGAGGACGCCCTCCAGTTCGAGGTGACGCCCCCGCAGGGACACCAGCGCCGTCCGACTCGTCCCCTCGCCCGTTGCCCGAAGCTCCATCGCCAACGTGCTTCTCGGTTCGTTGCGCGGCCAGTTCTCGGCGACGCAGTCGATCAACGACCGCAACGCGAACTCGACGAGATCGGGCGACACCGCCAGATCGACCGGCTCGCGCCCCACCTCCACCTTGATGCCGAGTGAAGCGCCGATGGATTGGGCGAGTTCCCTCAAATCGACCGGCTTCGTATCCCGTTCGCTGAGCGTCTGCATCAGGGCAAGCTGCCGATTAAGGTTTTCCAGCTTGCCGATATCGTCCTTGACGGTCTGCAGAAGCGCAGGCGGCGGCAGGTTGGCGCCCGAGATCTGACGCATCGTAGCCAGCGACACGAGCGCATTGCCCAGTTCGTGGGAGATCGTCAGCGCCATCTCCCGCAGCAGCACTTTGCGCCCCGACCGTTGCCGTTCGGCCCGATCCCGGATCTCGGCGCTGGCTTCCTCCCAGGCGGCCCATACACCGCCGGTTTCGACGATCAGCCCCGCGCTCGCGCGGAAGGGCTGCCCTTCGTCCGGGGCGACGCGGCAAATCCGGCGGGTCCGGCGGGTTTGCCCGATCAGGTCCCGCACGACGACGGGAACCTGGCGAGGCGGCTGCTCGTCCGGCTCCAAAATCAGCGTGCCCGGCAGGTACCGGGCCCCGAGGTTCGCATGCTCGGCCAAATGGCCGAGCCGCGTCCACTGAGTCGCCTTCGCCAGGCAATGCCGCAACAGGCGCGCCAAATAGATCGCCCGGGCCCGATCCCCTTCCCCGAAGGGACGCCCATCGTCGCGGACGCCGAACGCCATAAGCCCCAGGAGCCGGCCGTTATCGTGAATCGGGACGAGCAGGCGAGCGCCCCAAAGCGCCAGCCGGTTGCGGACCGCGAGTTCCGCGATGGGATCGCCCTGAAAATCCCAAACGTTGCCGTCGATCACGGCAGGGTGATTCTCGAAGAAGGCCACCAGGGGATCGTCGATCGGCACGAACGACGTGCCGCGATCGGCTCGAAGGCCATCGGCATCGCGAACGAAGAAAACGGCGTGAGAGGCATGGAGCAGCGTCCGGGACGCCCGCCGGAACTCGGTGAGCAGACGGTCCCGGTTGTCGATATTTTCGATCGCCGCCTCCAGAAAATCCCATAGCTCGGCCGTGTCCGCCGGCTCCATGACGGACGAGCGTATCGGGATAGCCTGCGGCGCTTCCGTCCGGCGATTTTTTTCGAGCAGCAGTTCGAGGACGGATTGCTTTTCGGCGATCTCCTCGACGAGGGGCAGAACCTCCGGGAGCTTCCGGGCGCTCTCTTCATACGAAAGATAAACCTTGGCGCGCCCGGCCATCCGGGCCTGCTCGAATGGGGCGCTATGAGGCTCGCCCACCAACACGGTAGGCAGGCGCTGCATCGTCGGCCGGACCAGGTTTTCCGCCGCGAGGTCCAGGATGACCATCGCCGCGATCCCCGGCGGAAGGGTCGTCGGCGAATCCTCCCGGCCGAGAAAGAGCACCGTGTGCCGCGCCGAAAGCTGTCGCTCCCAATCCGCCGCGAGTCCGGCGTCGTGGGTGGCAAGAAGAATCAAGGTCGGCATGGGATCGTGACCCGGAAAGTGGCGCCTTCGTCGGGTTGGGGTGGATCGACGATGATTTTTGCGTTCAGGCTGGCAAGAATATCACGGCAAATCACCAAGCCCAACCCAAAACCGCTGGATTTGCCCGTTTGGAACGGCTGGAAAAGACGTCCGCGCATCTCCGGGGCGATGCCGGGTCCGCTATCGGATACCGTCAGATCGATGAAATCCGGACCATTTCTGGTGGCGACCGTGATCTGGCGGACCGGTCGGTCAGCCAGGACCTGTATCGCATTCAGGCACAAGTTGATAATCACCTGTTTGATCGCCGATGGATCGCTTTGCACCCGGTCCGGCGCGGCGTCGAGCGCCGTCTGGATGTGGACGGCGCTGTCCTTCGCCCGGGGGGTCACCAGTTCGAGGCTCGATTGGATCAGGCTGTGGAGATGGAACGTCTGCGCCCGGTATGCCCGGGGGGAGGCCAGGTCGAGGAGTTGCTCGGTGAGGCGGTCGATTCGCGCCACCTCCTCCACCATGAGGCGGAAAAATTTCCCCCGGAATTCCTCCTCGTGGTACCGATCCGGCAGCAACTGAACGAAGGACTTGAGGGACACAAGGGGGTTGCGGATCTCGTGCGCGAGGCTCGCGCCGAGCATGCCGACGGTCGCGAGCTGCTCGGCATGCTGGATTTTCGCTGCCATGTGGGCCCGCTCGAGCGGACCCTGAAACATCACGGCCAGATCCATCAATTGCTTGATCTGCGGATAGCTATAGGGTCGGCGGGACGCCTGCCTGCCCGCGCCGCTCAGCACGGACACGCTCGGCCCTTGCACCATTAGAGCGACGGAAAGTCCATGCTCTTCCAGAAGGCGCGCCAATGCCAGCCGTTCGGGGGATTCACGCTCGCGCTGAAGGCGTTCCGGCGTCGCCCATCCCAGCCGCCGGAGGCAGACAACGCTGGCGTCCTCCCCCGCCAACTGCATTCCGCTGCCGCTGAGCCAACTCTCCGGACCCGACATCACGACCGCTCGGTCCGAATGGGCGACCCCCATTAGGATTTTGCGAAATTCAGATTGCAAGCCGTCGGTACGAACCTCCTTTCGCGCCGTGTCGAACACCGCATTTCGCGCCGAGCCTTCCTGAAAGTAATACCCGAACCGCCGGTCTACCCAACGCCGGAGCGGTCCAAAGAATATCGCTAAAACCCCCACTGCGCCGACAAAGGCTTCTTCTCTCGGAACTATCCTTTCCAGCAGGGAAAACACCGCGACCGCCTCCACCGAACTGATCGCGACCAGCGCAATTCTGTGCATAACCAATCGCAAGATCTGCCACGCGTCGAATATCCGGTGGGTAGTTATCGCGTAGGAGGTCCCGCTGAAAAAGGCCAAAACCAGGACTGGCTGAACTCGTACGTAAGAAGGATTTTTAGTCACTGCGTTCAACGCCATCGATGCGAGAATCGCCATTCCAGTCGTGCAGCCGCCCAAGAGCCACACCTCCAATTCGAGGCGTTGGAGACCTTCGACCTTCCGGATGTGCGTCAGCATGGCAACCAACACGGCGGCGTAACCGCCAATTGCACCCACGATGTAAGCATAGTACCCCCAGCCGTACAATCGGTGGCTCGCGGTCGATCCCGAAGGTATGAAATACTGCGTGAAGCAAAGGCCGGCTAAAAGGACGCTATATACGATCCATGCCGAATAGCCGTGTTTCCGTCCAGGTCCCGAACGGGCTGTGCCAAAAGCGATTGTTCGCTCGGCCACAAAGAAGTGCAACGGGAAAAAGGCCGAAACTGCACACGCCGATCGAAGCCAGGACAGCCGGTTCGGTCCACTCATCGCGATGTTCAGAACCGCAAGCCACAAGCCGATATGGACGGAGGTAGCAAATACAACCCGATTTACTCCACGGCGGGGATTGGACCAAAACACAATACCACCCACCCCGACAAAAATCGCTGCAACCCACAGCGTGGTGTATTTCAGGAACATGACTCCAAAATCAAGCTTGAGTTGATCCGACCCACGCCGTGTGCGTTCACGATCACATTGGCGAGTCGCAAATCCCGCTTGCAATCACACAAGTTCAGGTCGCACTCGGGGTCCGGAAACGCCCAGTTCACTGTTGGAGTAAGCATCTTTCTATTCAAGCCCAGGGCCGCCGCCGCTACCTGGATCGCGGGAGCCGCTCCGAGCGCGGCCCCGACTGCACCTTTGATCGAACTGGCAGGTATCTGAGGCAAGCGGTCCCCGAAAACCTCCCGCAGGGCGGCTACCTCTCCCTTATCGATGGCTTTATGACCCGGGGCCCAGGCGGATATCCCCTCGATTTGCGAGGGCCGCAGTGCCGCGCAGGCAAGCGCTTGCTTCATCGCCCGGACCAATCCACTGCATAACGTGCCGTTTTCGTCAGTAGCCGATGCCCAGCCGGAAATGTACGCATATCCGGGCCTGGAGCTTTTCTCCGGTTCCAGGATGAACATGCATCCGCCCTCGCTCACGACACCCGTCGTTCTCCACAGATCGAATGGCCGAGCCAGCCGTTCGGGCATTTCCGCTGTGCCTGGTGTCAACCCGGCGGCGCGTAATTCAAGGATCGGCGTCCGCATCAGCGGAGCTTCGATCCCACCGCAAATGGCGAGATCGACCTCGCCACTGGCAATCAACTCGAAAGCATATCCAATGGCATCGAGCCCCGAGCAACACGAACTCTGGATCGTCATGGTTCGTGCGTTCAACCGAAGGATGTGGCTTACCGATTCCACGACATTCGTCAGTGGAGCCGTGTAGACCATCCGTGGATTGGCTCCACGGGAACCGAATCGCTCCACTCCACCGATCGCCTTGGCGATGCTGCCGAAATCCATCAATGATGAGCCGGTCACGATCGCGCACTCGCTCTTCCTAGTCTCCTGGCTCGTGAGCCCCGCGTCCCGCAATGCTAGAATCGAGCCTGCGATCGCGAACTCCGTGTGCCGAGGGAGGCCGTTTGGCAATTCGTCGGGCGGCACATAATCAGCGATGTTGAAACCGTCGACGAACGCGGCGACGATCGGGCCATATTCGGCCCCGAGCTTCTCGTATGGCCTAACTCGGCTCACAGGTTCTAGAATACCCTTCCAAAACGTCTCGCGGCCAATGCCCGCGGGCGTCACCGGGCCGATGCCGGTGATTTTCACACGCCTTTTCATAGTCTAACCCGAGGGGCGCCCCCCCGGTAGGCCGACGGCCTCATCCCTCCCCTTGCGCGGGAGGGAACGTCATCCGGACGGTGGTGCCCTTTCCCGGTTCCGAGGTCAGGCCAAAAGTTCCTCCGTGCGCAGTCACCACATGGCGGCAGATACCCAAGCCCAGTCCGGTGCCGGACGACTTGCTGGTGTAGCCTCCCTTGAGGGCGCGTCGCACGCTTTCGGCGTCCATGCCGGGGCCGTTGTCGGTTATCGTCACCTCGTAGCCGTCCTGGCCTTGCGCGAACGCCACCCCCACCTGCAGGGCGCCCGCTTCGAGAGCGTTCTTGAACAGATTCTGAAAGATCCGCATCAGCTCGAACTTCGAGCCCAGGACCGGCGCGTGCTCCAGCCCGGTGATATCGATCGCCACGTTGCCGAAAAATATGACGCGTTGCACGTCGTGGGTCACCTCGACCAGGTCCAACCGCTTCATCTCGACCAGCTTTTTCGTCGAGAGCCGCCAATTCTCGGACAGATGATGGCAGTATTCGGC
>JBOHXF010000509.1:0-2387 GCA_050737455.1 Opitutaceae bacterium
TCCGGCCGGCCGGCTTCGCGCTCGAGTGCGACCTGCGTGGTCACGCCCCGCCGCCGCCCTGTCCCCGCTTGATCCATTCTGATTTCAGCACGCCGCTGGTATAACACAGCGTGCTCGCGAGCGGGAACCGGCGCAGATCAGGCCCGCGACGGTGATCGTTCCGCCGCGAGATGCCGCCAGGCGAGAATGAGCGGCAGCGTGACTCCCAGTCCGATCGCCGCACCCGCGATCGCCGGGCCGCGGCCAATCGCTGCGGGACGGTCGAGATGACGTCGGTCCGGCACGCGCTGCGGAATCTTGCCGCACGATTCGAGTGCCAGGGCCATCACCTCCGCCGGGTGCATGGCCCACCGCTCGGTGCCGTGGCGGATCTGCTGCCGGCAGCTGAAGCCGTCGGCGATGCAGGCCGAAAGTCAGGCGGCTGTGCACGCAGCCGTCGACCAGCAAATGCTGCTCCCAGGGGCCTGCCACGCCAGAGACTCAAGAAGTAAACTAGCCCTCGCGGTGTTCAGGCGGGCATCCGTTTGGGAGGGTCGTGGCGATGTCATCAGCGATCGCGCGCAAATTTTCGGTGGCGCTGCTTTGCCTCGCATTCACCTCTCTTGCAGGCGCGGCCGTGCCGCAGCCGGCACCCGCGGCGAGCGGGCCCGACATGCTGGGCTTCACTGCGGCCGGGGCGGCTCGGGAGCGCGCTCTGGAGCGCCGTTTCGACGCGCAACTCAGCGCGCTCGAGATGCGTGCCTGGCTGAAGCGCCTCTCCTCCGAGCCCAACCAGGTCGGCTCGCCGCACGATAAGGCCAACGCCGAATTCCTGCTGGCGCAGTTCAGGAAGTGGGGCTGGGACGCGCACATCGAGGTCTTCGACGTGCTGTATCCGACACCGGAGCGCGAGCTGGTGGAGATGGTCGCGCCGACTCCTTACAAGGCCAGCCTGCACGAGCCCCCGGTGAAGGGCGATCGCACCTCGGGCCTGGGAGGCGCGCTCCCACCCTACAACATATACGGCGCCGACGGCGACGTGACTGCGTGGAGCACGGCACTCCTCGGAGGCACCGGACGGTGACGACGGCATGGAGAGGACCTAAGCATGCAGATTGATCTTCGCAACACGAGTGTGCTCGTCACCGGCGCCAGCCGGGGAATAGGCGCCGCGGTGGCCCGCGCCATGGGCGAAGCGGGGGCGAGAGTCGCGGTCCACTACCGCAGCCAGCGGCAACAGGCCGACGCTCTCGCACGGCAGATGGGTCCCGCCGCCGAAGTCTTCCAGGCCGACCTCGGCAGTGTCGAGGAATGCGTCGCGCTCTGGAAGGCGGTAACCGCGCGATTCGGCCGCGTGAACACTCTGGTCAACAACGCGGGAATCGCCTTGGCGTCCCCGCCGGAGAGCGCCACGGCCAGTTGGCTCGAGGCCTGGGATTCGACCCTGGCGGTCAACTTGCGGGCACCGGCGCTCCTCTCGAAGCTCGCCATCGAGCACTTCGTGGCCCAGGGTGGTGGCCGGATCGTCAACATCTCATCGCGGGCGGCCTTCCGCGGCGACCAGCCTCCTTATCTCGCATACGCCGCCTCCAAGGCGGGCCTGGTCGCACTGACACGCTCCATCGCCCGGGGCTTCGGAAAATCGGGCGTCCTCGCCTTCAATGTGGCGCCGGGCTTCACGAGAACGGAGATGGCGAAGGAATTCCTCGATGAGTACGGCGAGGACTATGTCGCCGGCGATATCGCTCTGCGGCGGCTGACGGAGCCCGAGGACATCGCTCCCTTCGTCGTATTCCTCGCCAGCGGTCTCGCCGATCATTCGACCGGTTGCACCATCGACGTGAACGCGGGCTCCTACGTCCACTGATCCGGAGGCGCCCGGCTCAGGCGATCGCGCGCGCACCGCCTCCGGTGGCTCGCGGGGCAGCGGCAGCCGGCTGTCCCAGCCGATACCGGCCGATCGATCTCATCAGGCTCGTCGCCTGCTCGCTCAGGGCGCGCGCGGCCGCCGTGGCCTCTTCCACCAGCGCCGCGTTCTGCTGCGTGGTCGCGTCCATCGAGGAGACGGCCCTGTTCACCTGCTCGATGCCCGAAGCCTGCTCGCGGCTCGAGTCCGCTATCTCGGCCATCACGTCCGTCACCTTCTTCACCCGCGTGACGATCTCGCCGAGCACTTTCCCGGACTCATCGACGAGCTTCGTTCCCTCGCTCACCTTGCCCGCCGAGTCCTGGATCAACGCCTTGATCTCCTTGGCCGCGCCGGCGCTCCTCGAGGCGAGATTGCGCACCTCGGATGCCACGACCGCGAAGCCCCTGCCCTGCTCGCCCGCCCGCGCCGCCTCCACCGCCGCATTGAGCGCCAGCAGGTTCGTCTGGAACGCGATCTCATCGATCACGCCGATGATTTC
>JBOHXF010000510.1:0-4972 GCA_050737455.1 Opitutaceae bacterium
CAGTAATACCTAGGTATTACCATGCTGTCCGCTTGTCAAGCCGCAGCCGTCAATCTTTCGCAAGAAAAAACAGACATCCGACGCTGGCCGAAGGCCGTGTGGATCCTCCGGAAATGTGGTGCCCTCCAGGTGGAAAAGTTCACCATTCCTCGCCCTGGGCCCAGAACCGGGCGAATTCAGCCTCCATCTGAGCCGCGATATCCGGCTGGTCCGTGAGGATGCCCACCTCGCGGTTCCGCTCCATCGAGTTGGTGCTGTAGTTGACCGAGCCGATGTAGACGATCCGGTGGTCGGCGATCGCGGCCTTGGCGTGCTCGTAGGGCTGCCTGAGGATGCGCACGTCGCCGCCGGCCGACTTGATCAGGTCCCCCGTTCGGCGGTCGGTGGCGAAATTGGAGGCGACCAGTCCCTTCACGTCCACGCCCCGGCGGGCGGCGGCGATCAGGGCGGAGACGATCCGCGGATCGAAGAGCTCCTGGGCAAAGAAATGAAACGACGTCGTGGCGCCGTCGATCTGGCCGAGCAGGCGACTCTCGGAATTGATCGGGCTCACCACCAGGCGCGTCCCGGCGGGCAGGACGACCTTGCCGAGACCGGCGCCAGCCCAGTCGGCTTCGAATAGCCGTTTCACGGTCGCGACATCCGTCGGCGCCCGATCCACCACGCCGAAATTGAGGCTCAACCCCAGGCCCCCGGGCTTGCCGAGGTATCCCGGACCGAAGTTCAGGGTCATGATGAGCGCTTCCTGGCCGCTTCGGCCGGCGTCGACGATGATCGCCTTCTCGTGCGTATAGACGAAATACGGAGGCGAATAGCGCACATCGACCCCCGCCGCTCGCAGCTCCAAAAAGGCCGGCCGGTTGGGTTCGCCTCCGACGGCTGAATGGGCGTTGAGGATGACCCGGACCAGGCGCCCGGCCCGGTGGGCGGCGATCAGCGCGCGTTCGACGTCCGCATCGGTCAGCTCGTAAACCTCGACATCCACCTCCTTGCTCGCGCGTCCGATGGCGGCCAGCACGGGAACGTCCCGGTCCCGCGGAGTTTCGAACAGGGCAAGGCTGGATGCGGGCAGGGACGGCCCGGCGAGCAGGGAAACGACCAAGGCGACGGCGAGCCGCCCGTCCATCCGGCGGAAAGAGAAGGGGTTCATGGTGCGGCGACGGCCGCCGTTCGGTGCCAAAGGCCTATCAAAGTCATCATACTCTGGCAACCTCCGCCCGCCCTTGCGAAGCCGCGCGCCCGAGCCAATATTGGTAGGCATTTCTCACCGTCGCCTCCACCGCGAGCGCGGACCTCTTCCCCGGGGCCGGATTTGCCGGCGGTGCGCCCTCTGCGGGAAGGCTACATCCGCGGGGCGTCCGGCGTCAGGGCGATCTGCCAGTATTCGGCCATTATTTTCGCCAGGCGCATCAGTTCGGAAAAGGGGACCGGCTTCACGAAGTAGGCGCTGGCGCCGCAATCGTACGCCTCGTTCACGTCTTCCCGCGCCGTCGAAGAGGTGAGGACGATGGTCGGGATGACCCGGTAACGGGGATTGGCCTTGATCCAGCGCAACAGTTCGATACCGCCCATTTGCGGCATTTTCAGGTCGGTGATGATCGCCTTCGGCACGGGATAGGCGGCGCGATCGGAAAACGGGCCTTTTCCGGTCAGGTAATCGACCGCCTCCTCGCCGTTGCCTGCGGTCTGGACGGGATTGTTCAGGCCGGTCCGGGCAAAGGCCATCGTCAGCAGCTCAATATCGCTCACCTCGTCCTCGACCATGAGAATCGTGGTCCCGGCGTCCTTCATGCTTCCGCCTTCGGCAGTTCAATCCAGAATGTGCTGCCCTGCCCCGGCGCCGATTCCACGCCCACGGCTCCGCCGAGCCGTTCGGCCGATCGGGCGACGATTGCGAGGCCGACGCCATTGCCGGGGTAGTCGCGGGCGTCGCGGAGCCGCTCGAAGACCTTGAAAATGCGCCGATGATATTCCGCCGGTATGCCGAGGCCATTGTCGCGTACGACGATGCGGACCATCGAACCCCGGGGCTCCGCCCACACTTCGACCTTTGGATGCTTGCTGGACGGCACGAACTTGACGGCATTCGAGAGCAGATTGGTCAACGCCTGCTCAAGGATGACCGGCTCCGCGCGCACCGCCGGCATGCCCGGCTGTACGACCACAACCGCGCCGGCTTTTTGAATTGGGTCCGCCAGCTGCTGAAGCACCTTCCCCACCGCGCCGGTAAGCGCCACATTTTCGGCGATCACGTCCACCTGCACGACCCGGCTGTAAGCGAGCATGTCGGTGATCAGGCGGTCCATCCGAAACGCCGCCCCTTTGATCTTTTCCAGATATGGGCCGATCTGCCCGTTGTTCGCCTCCTGCTCGCCGATGAAATCGGCGTATCCCGCGATGGCGCGCAAGGGCGTCCGCAGGTCGTGCGCCAGCGTGTAAACGAACTCTTCCAGTTGCCGGGATTTGCCTGACAGTTCCGCGGTGCGCGCGGCCACCTGGCTGCGCAGTTCGGATTCGAACCGGCTGGCCATGGTCATGTCACGCGCGGTCGATGAAATCCCGACCAGCTTTCCCCGGGAGTCGACAATGGGCGATGCGGTGAGCGACACATCGATTGGCACGCCGTCTTTCCGGCGGCGGACGGTGCGGAAATGGTCCACGCGCCTTCCATGGCGCAAGCTTCCCAGGATCGAGTTTTCCTCCCCGAGGCGGTCATCGGGGACAATCAGCGTGATCGGCCGCCCGATGGCCTCGGCCGGGGTGTAGCCGAAGATGCGCTCCGCGCCGTAATTCCAGGAAAGAATCTTTCCGTCGAAGTCCTTGGCGAAAATGGCGTCATCGGATGATTCAACGATCATGGCCAGTCGATTGCGGGCTTCGGAGTTCCGGCGTTGTTCGCTGATATCGCGGAAGACCAGCACAACCCCGCAAAGCGAGCCGTCGGGAGGCCGGACGGGCGCGGCGCTGTCGTCGATGGAAACCTCGGAGCCGTCCCGGCGAACGAGCAGCGTATGATTGCCCAGCCCGACCACCTTGCCGTCCCGAAGCACGCGCTCGGCGGGATTGACCACCGGCTCCCGGCCATCCTCGCTGATGATGAGGAAAATCTGCGTGAGCGGCCGGCCCGTCGCTTCCGTGAGTTTCCAGCCGGTGAGGCGTTCCGCTTCCGCGTTCAGATACGTCACGAGACCGCGGCCGTCCGTGACGACCACGCCGTCCCCGATGCTGGTCAGCGCCGTCGCGAGGATCGCTTGTTCCCGGGCCGCCTCCCTGACCGAGGCGACGCGGCCGACGGTCTCCCTCGTCACCCGCCGATAGGCCAGGAAGAAGAACGCCAAATCAAACAGGATGGCCGCGGCGAACGCCTCCCGGAGGTGGCTGTCGGCCCTGTTCGCCCGATGTTCCGCGGCGACGCTATGGTATTTCTGGAGGGCCCGGTTCGCGTGAACGGCTGCGATCGCGGCATCATAGACGGCGATAAGACTCAGGGCGAGGATGGCCGCCATGGCCAGAAACGCGGCTCGGTGGACCCCCCGACCGACGGCGGAGCGATCCGGCCTCGGGCCATGCCTCGCGAAAAGGCGCCTACTTTCCAGTATGAGCTGCACTTTGATCCGTTCTTCCGTATCTGGTGATCGGCCGCCGTAGTCGTGCCAGATTATCGCCGACCCATGGCGGCTCTTCCGGGGCAATAGACCCGGTCGAAACAGGCTCAGCCGCGTTCCGCGCTACCGATTCGAGCATCGGGTAAAATCCCGGGGAAAATCTTCCGCCGAAGCCGCCAGATTGTTCCTGCACCGCATATTGCGCGGTTGCGGTTTGAAGGTGCCTCCTGCAAGGCCGGTGATTCTTAATGAGGATCTCGATTGTGCGCGACATCTTCGCGCCGAGCCCGAAAACTCGCCGGCTCCCATCGTATGTCCACGGAAATTGGCTGGTTGCCCGACCTTGTCTACACCGGCGGAAAATTCGAGCCCGGCCTCGCGATTTTCGCCGACGGCCTAGGGCGGATCGTCCGGTTCTCACGGGAGCCGGCGGACCTCGAAGCCGCCCGTCGCCTGGAAGGGCAGGCGGCGCTGCCCGGCCTTGTCAATGGCCACTCCGAAGCCCTCCACCGTGTGCTCCGCGGCCGGGCGGAGCGCCGCGCGCGGCCGGGCGGGGCCTCCTCCTGGGACGAGGCGCTTGCTCAGGCCCTGCCGCGCATGAACGGGGAGGATGCGTACGACGCCGCCCGGATGATTTTCATGGAAATGGCCCTTTCCGGCGTAACCTGCGCGGCGGAGGCGCATGCGTTCACGCGGCCGGACGAAGTCATGCGCGCCGCTCAGGAGGTCGGCGTGCGGCTCGCGCTCAGCCCGGTCGCTCCGCCCGGAGGGGAGATCGGCCCGTTTCTGGCGCGCATGGAGGCGCTGCGACAAACCATCGAGGAGTGGCGGCCGAGCGGCGAGATCTGGCTGGGGCTCGCGATTCGGGACCTGGCTGCCCTCTCGCGTGACGGCCTCAAGACTCTGGCGAACTACGCACACGTCCAGCGGTGCCGGCTGCACGTCACCGTGTCGGAGGGGAGGGCGGCGCATGACGCCTGCGTGGCGGCGCATGGCCGCTCGCCGGCCGCGCTCCTGTCCGAATTGGGCGTCCTGGGCAAGCGCGCCGCGGCGATCCACGCCGGAGCCGCTTCCGAGGAGGACCTGCGTCTCCTGGGGGCCGCCAAAAGCACGGTGTGCGTCTGTCCGCTGTCCGAGCGCAGCCTCGGCCTGGACACGGCCCCGGTCGCGCGGCTCGTGGAAGCGGGAGCCTCCGTTTGCCTCGGCACCGGCAGCCAGCCGCAGACGGACCTCTTCGGCGATGCGCGGACGCTGCCCCGGCCGGCCTTCGGGCCCGACGCGGCCGCCGGCCTGCTGCACGCGATGACCTATGTCGGGGCGCGGAGCCTCGGCGGACCGGGCGGCGCGCTCGAAGTCGGCCGGCCGGC
>JBOHXF010000511.1:0-5429 GCA_050737455.1 Opitutaceae bacterium
CACCACCTTCGCGGCGTAGGGAAGAGCGATGGATTCCAGGTCGGAGTTGAGCGCGCTTGCGATGACGAGGCGCCAAAAGCGGCCGAGGGCACCCCGGCTTTGGCCGCGGCGTACGAGCCACGCGCCCAGGTTTTCTGTGGAATCCTCCGGGACCGGCCGGAGGAGGCCGGCGAACGCCTGCGCCAGGGAAAGCTTGTCCGCCGCGGAGAACGCCTTGGCCGCGAGAAACCGGGGCAGGGAATGGAGCGGGGCCGGAAGCGGCGAAGGGCCGAGCGTGGAGCGCCGCCCGCCGGGCTCGATGAGCGTCATCGCGCTCGTCCAGCGAATGCGACCCTCGACGCCGATCCTGCGGTAGAATCCGATCAGGTTCGTGCAGCAGCCGAACAGGACGTGCTGACAGTTGTCGATGACCTCCCCGACGCCCGGGTGCGGGAACGATGCGGCGCGGCCGCCGAGATAGCTGCGCCGCTCGATGAGCTGCACGCGGAAGCCGGCTTCGGCCAAGGCGCAGGCCGCGCTCAGGCCGGCGACCCCGCCGCCCACGATGGTGACGGTCCGCTCCATGGGCCGCCCCGCCGTCAGGCGAACAGCCGAGCCAAGGCCATTCGCGCCTGGCCCGTGGCCAGGATTCCGATCTTTTGAGGGAGAGGCACGCTGGCCCGGCTGGAGAAGACATCGTAGTCCGCGCGCCGGATGCGCTCGAGGAGGCGATGGTAGATCGAGACCAGCACCCAGAGGGCGGGCCGGCTTTCCCGATCGATGAGGGGCAGCAGCCGGCGCGCCGAGTGGTAGTAGCCTTCCGCCCGGCGGGCGATGTCCGCCAGGAGCGCGCGCTCGTTCGCAGTCGGCGGCGCGCCGGGCGCCCGATGGAGCAGCGAGTCCGGCGAGACTCCGTGGGCCTTGAGGTCTTCGAGGGGCAGATACACGCGATTGCGCTCGGCGTCCTCGGCGACGTCGCGCAGAATGTTCGTGAGCTGGAAAGCCACGCCGGTTTCCTCCGCGAGCTTTTCCGCGACGGGATCGCGGTAGCCGAAGATCCGGATGCAGACAAGGCCGACCACCGAGGCCACGCCGTAGCAGTAGCGATAGAGGTCCGCGAAGGTGCCGTACGTTTCCGGGGCGTCGGCCGCCGGCCTGAGGTCCAGGGCGACCCCGTCCACGAGCTCGTCGAGCAGCCGCAGCGGGATACCGAACCGCGCGGTGGCGTCGTGCACGGCCAGGAAAACCGGGTCCGACGCGTCCCCCGTCCGCGCGGCATCCCGCCAGGCCGCATGCCACTCGCCGAGGCGCCGGAGGCGCTCCTCGCGCGGTGCGCTTTCATCGTCGGCCAGGTCGTCGGCTTGGCGCATGAATGCATAGATCGCGCAGATGGCGTTGCGCCGGGCCTCGGGGAGGGCGACGAACGCGTAATAGAAGTTTTTGGCTTCGTTCCTGGCGACGGTCCGGCAAGTCCCGTAGGCTTTCTCCAGATCGACCGGGTTCACTGTAAGTCCTGGGGTCACAAGGTGGGTTTTCCGTCCCGATCGCCGGAACGTGGGCGCGGATCGAGCTTTCCCGCCAGCGCCCGGAGGGCGAGCTTCAGTTTGGCCCCCTTTGACAAAACGGGGCGGGAACTCAGGACGTCGTAATCCTGCCGTTCGATCGCGCGGAGAATCTCCATGCCGCCGCGGTTGAACAGCTCGAGATCGAGCGCCAGATCGCGGCGCACCCGGCCGACGAGCCCAAGGCCTTCGTGAAAGAGGGCCTGAGCATACTCGACTTCGTGCCGCAGGAGCGCCCGGAATTCGGGGGTGGCTTTGCCGCCGGCGAGGACCCTTTCGGTCACGCCGAAGCGGCGCAGATCGTCCTGGGGCAGGTAGACCCGGCCCTTGAGGTAATCGCGGCGGACATCCTGCCAGAAATTGGCGAGTTGCAGGCCGGTGCAGGTCGCGTCGGAAAGGCGGAAGCGCTCCTCGCTCGCCTCCCCGCAGGCGTGCAGGACGAGACGGCCGACGGGATTGGCCGAGTAGCGGCAGTAGCCCAGGACCTCCGTCATCGAGGCGTAGCGGGCGACGGTCTGATCGTGCCGAAAGGCGGTCAGCAGGTCGGAGAAAGGCTCCTTGGGAATGGAGCAGGCGCGGATCGTTTCGGAGAGGGCGACGAAGACCGGGTGTCGCGCGCGGCCTTCGTAGCAGGCGTCCAGTTCGCGGTTCCAGAGGTTGAGCAGCGCGAGAGACTGGCCCGCATCGCCCACTTCGTCGCCGAGATCGTCGGAAATGCGGCAGTAGGCGTAGAGAGCATGGAAGTGGGGGCGGAGGGACTTCGGGAGAAACCACGTCGCGACGTGAAAGTTCTCATAGTGGGACCGGGCGAGGGCACGGCAGTACGCGCGGGCCTCGGTAAGCGAGGGCGCGGCGTCGGGGATGCGATACGAGGCGGGCAGGGCGGCCCAGCCGCGCTCGATCAGCGTCTCCTGCGACGATTGCGCTGCGGCCGGCGTCATATGTTTTCCGTGGTGCGGCTCACGTGGCCCAGCCAAGGGATGCCGCTATCAATATCAAATTGATATGAAACGACTTAATATCCATCGAGGAATGCGGCTCCCATGGTCTCGGTCGCCCGGAAGGGTTACCCGGAAGCACGTGCGAGGGTACTCATGGGCCGCGCAGCGACAAGTTCAATCATCGCCGAAGAGCGCGCGCACGGAACGCGCCAGCGCTCCGGCGGCTTTCGCCGAGTTTCGCCCCAAGCGGAAAAGAGCCCGCCATCGCCAAGGTCGAACCCCGGCGAAAAGCACGAAGGGAAGGAGCCGGAATTTGCCTTCGGCCGAGATGAACCGATTGAAGTCCGGCAGCCGGTCCGCCAACGCGTCGCTGACGCCCTTGACGCAGGCGAACGGTAGGCCGCGGGCCTTCGCCAGGCGGGCGACCACGGCCGATTCCATGTCCACGAGGTCGGCGGCGTGCGCCGCGGCAAGACGCCGCTTTTCGGCGGAATCCGCCACGCAGCGGCTAGTCGCCAGCCAGCACCCGAGCGATCCGACGGTCCCGGTCGATGGGGGAAATCCCGAGGCCGGGCGCGCGCTCGAAGCGGCGGAGACCGCATCCGCGGCCGGGAAACGCTCCCCGGTATCCGCGTCCACGACGCCGGCGACGCGGTACGCCATGCCGGGCGCGCATGCATCGCTCAAGGCGCCCGCCCAGCCGATCGAGACGATGAGATCGATGGGACCCTCCTTTGCGACCTCGGCGAACGCGCGTTCGGCTGCCGCCGAGCCCGAACCGGCGCAAACGGCGATCCATTCGGCCTTGGCCCCGGTTCGGCGCCAGAGAACGACGGAGCCGCGCCGCTCCCGGCGCCAGCCGCGCACCAGCGGCTTCAGTTCGCCCGCCAGGGCGGCGACGATCGCGATCCGGCTCATGCCGGCGGCGCGTAGCCGTGTTCGCGAAACCACGCGATCGCCGCGCGCATCGCCGGCTCGACCGGGACGACGCGGAAACCGAGTTCGCGCTCCGCGAGGGCGCTGGAAGCGAACATTTTCTTTCGGCCCATCCGGACTTCGTCCAGCGTGGCCCGCGGTTCCCGGCCGAGCATGCGCCCCGTGATCCACTCCGAGAAGAAGGCGTAGGCGGCCGCCGCGCCGAAGGGAATCCGCACCTTCGGTGCCGGCAGGCCGGCGATCGCCGCCATCCGATCGAGAATTTCCTTCAGTGTGAGATTTTCGCCTCCGAGAATATATCGCCGTCCGGGCACCCCGCGCGCGAGCGCGTCCACATGGGTCCGCGCGACCTCGGCGACGTCCACCAGGTTGAGCCCGGTGTCCATGTAGGCTGGAAAGCGGCGGTTCAGGAAATCCACGAAAATGCGCCCGGTGGGCGTCGGCTTCGCGTCGTTGGGTCCGACCGGCGTGGTGGGATTGAGGATGACGACGGGCTGCCCGGCCGCCGCGGCGGCAAGGGCTTCGCGCTCGGCCAGAAACTTGGACCGCTTGTAATGGCCCACCATGTCCTTCAGGGAAACCGGCGCCTCCTCGTCGGTTGCAGAGCCGTCGGTGCCGAAGCGCATGGTCGCCACGCTGGAGGTGTGGACGAATCGGGGAACGCCGGCCTCCCGGGCGAGGCGCAACAGTTCGCGCGTGCCGTCCACGTTCGCGCGGTACATCGCCGCGGGATCGCGCACCCACAGCCGATAATCGGCCGCGACGTGGACGACGGCGTCGCAGCCCGTCACGGCGGACCGAAGCGAGTCCGGCTGAGCCAGATCGCCGACCTGGGTGTCGCCGGGCAGCCCCTCAAGGTTGGCCGGATTGCTCGTCTTGCGGACGAGCAGACGCAGTTCGGCGCCCTGCGTCGCCAGGGCGCGCGCCACATGATGGCCCACGAACCCGGTTGCGCCCGTGAGGAAGATCTTCACGGAGGCCGGCTTAACCCGAACGCCCGATGAAGCGCGGGCAAATTTGATCGGATTGGGCCTTCAACGCATTCTCCATCGCGCGGCCGGCTGATCGCAAATCGAAGTTTGGGTTAATCCAGCGCCTCGGGATGGAGCCCGATGTTCTTCTCTCCCGCGGCCTTCCGCTCCCGGTATTTCCGCAGCCAATCCTCCCACTGTTTGCCGGCGGCGCAGTCTTTCCCGGTGAATTCCAGGCGGGCGATCGCCGCATAGCTCACCGCTTTCTTGTCCGGCGAGTCCGGAGCGAAGTACTGCAGACGGGAGTCCGCAAGCGTCGCCCCGGTCTCGCGGTTGAAAATGTACGCCTGGATGCGCTCGCCGCTCTTGAGCGTGAGCGTCACGTCCCCCCTATAATCGAAGGCCTGTTCGAGGGCTTTCCGGACTTCATCGTCGCTGGCGAGCTCCGGCACCCGGCCCTCCAGGTGCGAACGCTCGGTCCCGGGCGCCAGTTCCAGCGCCTCCACCTGGTCCAGCGTGTACTTGCCGGGCTCGGCGCTCATGCGCCGGTCTCCTCGAGCTGCGGGACCGCGCCATGATCCTCCTCCGGGAACTCCTCGAGCAGCTTTTGCGCCTCGGGATCCCGATAGGACCGGAACGATCCGCGGACCATACCGGCGAACCCCTTCAGGGAACCGAAACCGTCCATCACAGCGGTGGGCTCGTAGCCGCAGCTCACCATGCAATTGGCGCACTTGGGATTGCCGCTGGCCGCCCCGTAGTTCGACCAGGCGGTCGTCTCCATGAGCTCGCGGAAGCTCGCGGCGTATCCATCCTGCAGAAGGTAGCACGGACGCTGCCAGCCGAAGATGTTGAAGCAGGGCGAACCCCAGGGCGTGCACTCATATTTGCGCTTACCCATCAGGAATTCGAGGAACAGCGGCGACATGTTGAACTTCCAGCTGCGCTTCCGATTGGACAGGACCGCGCGGAAGAGCCTGCGCGACCGGGCGCGGCCCATAAAGTGGTTCTGGTCCGGCGCCTTCTCGTAGGAGTAGCCG
>JBOHXF010000512.1:0-4316 GCA_050737455.1 Opitutaceae bacterium
GTCCCGGGCTTTCGGCCGGACGGGCAATTCCTTCCAGAAGGAAAGGAGCAGAAGCAGCAGGGCGGGGGCCAGCGCCCATTGATACCGCTCGATCCGGACCTCGCGCTCCCGTTCCGTGAAGACGCCCTTCCTGCCGGCCTTGATGGTCGAGCGCAGCAGTTGCGGAAGGTCCACCCATTCGCCGGCGTCGCGGTAGACTCCGCCGGTCTTGGCCGCAAGCTCGCGCAAGCCGGTGGAATCGAGCCGGGCGAGCACCACCGCGCCGCGTTCGTCCTTCACGAATCCGCCGGCTCCGTCGGGGATGAATCCGCCGGCTTCCGTGCCGACGCCGAGCGCGATGACCCGGATTCCCTTTCGGGTCAGCTCGGGAATGTGCGTGCGCCAGCCCTCGTCCGTGGCGCCGCCGTCGCTGAGCACGATGAGATAGCGGTCGGCCTCGCCCGAGCCGAACGCGCCGGCCGCGGTGTCGATGAGCGCGCCGTAATCGGTGCCTCCGACCGGCAGATAGGAGGGATTCAGGTGCGGCAGGAATTCCCGCAGGATCTCATAGTCGCTGCTCATCGGCGCCTGCAGGAACGCGGTGCCGGCGAACAGCTCCAGGCCCACGCGTTCGCCGGCCAGATGGTCGAGGAGCGAGCGGATCAGCAGTTTGGAGCGGGCGAGCCGCGAGGGCTTGACGTCGGTCGACAGCATCGAGCGCGAAAGATCAAGACCGATCAGGATCTCGCGGGACCGGCTCACCTCCGGCCGGCTTGCAGCGCCCCACTGCGGCCGGGCCAAGGCGACGATTGCCAGCACGAGGCCGCAGGCGAGCAGGATCGGCGGCCGGCCCTTTGCGGGAACGCCGGCCGCAAGGGTCACGCCCGCGGGGCCGGCCTCCGCCTCGAGAAGATGCGGCCGGCTTCGGGCCGTCTGCACGGCCTTGCGGCGCAGCGCGCGCGCGAGCCAGATCGCCGGCAGCGCGATCAGCGCGAGCGCCCAGGGCCACGCGAAAGTCATGACCGCGACCGGGCCCTCCATGCGCCGATGGCCAGCAGGCCGAGCCCGGGAACCAGGAGCCAGGGGAAGAGCTCGAAGGTCCGCAGCGTGGCCGAACCCCGGAAATGGATCTTCTGCGAGGCGTCGATGTCGCGGAACGCCGACTCGACCGTCCCAACATCCGCCGCCCGGAAGAAATGCCCTCCGGTTTCCGACGCGATGTCGCGGAGGGCCTGCTCGTCGAGATCGGACTGCTCGTGGGCGTAGACCTTGCGCCCGTCCTCGATCAGCGGGTTGCCGTTGTCGTCGAGCACGGGGATCGGCACGATGCCATCCTTGCCGGCGCCGATCGTGTAGATCGGAATGCCGCGCGCCCGCGCGATCCCGGCAGCCTGCATCGGAGCGAGCGTTCCCATGTTGTTGGCCCCGTCGGTCAGCAGAACGATGAAGGCGCCCTTGCTGCGGCCGCGGATCCGCCCAGCCTCCTGAAGGCGGCTGAGCGCGACGCCCAGCCCGTCGCCGATCGCGGTGCCGTCCTCGATGATGCCGACTCGGACCCGTTGGAGCTGCTGCGAGAGCCAGGCATGGTCGGTCGTAAGGGGGGAGAGCGTGTAGGCGTGGCCCGAAAACAGGACGATCCCGATGCGGTCGTTCGGCCGGCGGTCGATGAAGGACTGGATGACCGGCCGAATCGCATCGATGCGGTTGATCCGGTGGCCATTCCGCTCGTAATCCTCGCTCAGCATCGAGCCTGAAAGGTCGATGCAAAGCATGATATCGTAGCCTTGGCGGCGGGTTTCGGGCCGTGCCTCGGTCCGCTGCGGGCGGGCGAGGCCGAGTGTCACAAGCGCGACTCCCGCGCCGGCGAGCAGGATCGGCCAGCGGGAGACGGCGAGTGCGGAGGACCGGTACCAGGAGGAAGCGTACGGGATGAGGACGACCGAGACGCTCCGCCGCCGGCGCAGCCACGCCGCCGCGGGAATCGCGAGCAGAGCGAGCAGCCAGAGCGGGCTCGCCAGCCGGAATCCCGTTGCGGCGGCGAACGGAAGGGGAAAGGCCATCATGGTCTGCGAGGGCCGGCCCTCGCGCGGAAATATCGCACGAGGCAATCCAGGCGGTTATCCTCCGTGCCGACCGCGAGCCGGCTCATGGACCCGGGGAACAGGGCCCGCCATGCCGATTCGCGGCGCTCGCGCCAAGCGGCGTGCGCGGCGCGCTCGGCCGCGCTTCCGTCGAGCGTGACCAGCCGCCCGGCCGAGGGATCGTACGCGGCGAATCGGGTCCCCGCGGGCCACTCGCGTTCCCAGGGATCGTCCACGCGGAACCCCATGGTCTCGTACTGGCGCTGGAGCAGCGCCCAGCCGTCCGGGACCGGGCGCGGGGGAAAATAGCCGAGCCAGATCAGAATGCTGTGCTTGGGCGCCGCGCTCGCGAGGAAACGCCACGGGATCGACGGGGCCCGGTCCGGCGGCGTGTCGATCCGCGGCGCCGCCCGGCTCACCAGTGAAGCCGCCGCGTGCAGGATGGCGCCCCGGCCGCGCACCGGCTCGCGCACCACGGTCTCATCCGGCGAGGCATGGACGAATCCGACCCGGTCGCGGTTCACGGCCGCGAGCAGCATGACCAGACCCGCCAGTTCCATGAGCGCGTCGCGCTTGGAGCTTGTCCCGGAACCGAAACGCAGGGCGGGGGTATCCTCCAGGACGAGCAGCACGGTGACCTCGCGCTCCTCCACGAATTTCTTCCGATAGGGCTCGCCGAGCTTGGCGGTCACGTTCCAGTCGATATCCCGCACGTCGTCGCCATACTCGTACTTGACCACCTGGTCGAATTCCATGCCGCGTCCGCGGAAGCTCGAACGGTATTCCCCGCTCAAAACGCCGGCCATGGCGTGCCGCACCCGCCATTCGAGCTGGCGCAGGATCGCGAGGGAGGAGGCGGTGTCGGCTGCCAAGAACGGACCGGGGCTAGTTGGCCAGGGCTGCGGCGGCCGGAACGGCCGTCGCTTCCAGCACTTGGGACACGATGCGGTCGGCGGTGACCTCCTCGGCTTCCGCCTCGTAGCTGAGGCCGATCCGGTGGCGCAGCACGTCCGGAGCGAGCTCCTGCACTTCGGCGGGCCCGAGGTAGTCGCGCCCGCGCAGCCAGGCGAGCGCGCGGCCCGCCTGATACAGGGCGAGCGAGGCGCGCGGCGACGCCCCGAAGTGGAGCTGGCGCTTGGCCGGGCCCGAGCGCTCGGCCAGGACGCGGGTTGCGCGAACGAGGGCGAGGATATACTGCTGGATCTCCGGCGAGACGTGGACCGCGTCGACGGCGGCCCGCAGGCGAAGGAGCTCCTCGCCGCTCGAAACGGCCTTCGCGGCCGGCTGGCGGGTCACTTCGCCCCAGCGCACCATCATCGCGGCCTCCTCCGCCGCGCTGGGATAGTCCACGATCAGCTTGAACAGGAACCGGTCGGTCTGTGCCTCGGGCCGCGGGTAGGTGCCTTCCTGTTCGATCGGGTTTTGGGTGGCCATCACGAAGAACGGGCTCGGCAAAACCAGCGTGTTGCCGCCGATCGTGACCTGGCGCTCCTGCATGGCCTCGAGGAGCGCGCTCTGCACCTTCGCCGGTGCGCGGTTGATCTCATCGGCCAGGACCAGATTGGCGAAGATCGGCCCGTGGTGGGGGCGGAATTCCCCCGACTTTGGCTGAAAGATCATCGTCCCCACGACATCGCTCGGCAGAAGATCGGGCGTGAACTGCACACGCTCGAATTTGACGCCGAGCGCAGCGCCCAAGGACTTAACCAGCAGCGTCTTGGCGAGGCCAGGCATCCCTTCCAGGAGCACGTGGCCATTGGCGAGGAGCGCGACGAGCAGCCGCTCGACGACGGCCTCCTGGCCGATGACGGCGCGGCCGATTTCAGCGCGGATTTTTTGCGACCAGGCGGGACCGGTGGACATATGGGGACAAAGGGCGGTTGGACTGCGGGATCGAAGGAGTGTTTCGACAGTTTCGGGGATGCGCGGCGGGGGGCTCAAGCCCGGACCTCGGCGGGACCGCGGGCACCGACGGTCCCGCGCTTTGCCTCGTGCGCGCCGTTCCGGCCGGACCCGATATCGCCGGGCAGTCTCCTCCGCCGAAGCGGCCGATCCGCGCGAAATCCGAGATCTGCGCCGCGGCGATTTGACCGGGTGATGAACCGCTCGGCGAGCCGCATGCATCAGCCGCTCTTCACGACCTGGCGGATTGCGGTGGCCGTTTCGCCCGGGGCCGCGAGTTCCTTCGCGCCTTTGGCCCCGAGTTCGGCGAACCGGCGCGCGCCCGGCAGGAGCGTCTGCTCGAAAGAGCCCACC
>JBOHXF010000513.1:0-1994 GCA_050737455.1 Opitutaceae bacterium
AGCTGCGCCAAAGGCCGGCGCCCCGTTCCCAGGCCGGCGGGGTTCCGGGCATCGGTCTCGTCCAGCTCGACCGGGCCGCCGCGGAAATCGGCGCTATTTTGCTCGCCGCCGAGGAGTTGGCAAAAACGGCGCCTTCTGCATCATAGGGCCGATGTTCATCGACGAGTGCGCGATCAAGGCGAGCGCCGGAGACGGCGGCCGGGGCTGCGTGTCCTTCCGCCGAGAGAAATACGAGCCGTGGGGCGGCCCCAACGGCGGAGACGGCGGCCGCGGGGGAGACGTCGTTCTGGTCGGCGACAACGACACGAACAATCTGGTCGACTACAAGTACCGCCAGCATTGGGCGGCGCAGCGCGGCGAGCACGGCCAAGGCAAGGACTGCCACGGAAAGGAAGGCAAGCCGGCCGTCCTCAGGCTGCCCCTCGGCACGGTCGTCGTGAACGAACAGACCGGCCTGCCGGTTGCCGAGGTGCTGGAGGACGGCGAGCGGATTGTGCTGTGCAAGGGCGGCAACGGCGGCTGGGGCAACACCCATTTCAAGACCTCGACGCAACGGGCGCCGCGCCGGGCCAACCCGGGACAGGCCGGCGAGCGCGGCGTATACCGGCTCGTCCTGAAGAGCATCGCGGACGTGGGGCTCGTCGGCTTCCCCAACGCGGGCAAGTCCTCGCTCACGGGCGCGATCACGAAGGCGCGGCCGAAGACGGCGGCCTATCCGTTCACGACGCTGCACCCGCAGATCGGGGTCGTCGATTTTCCCGACCCGCTCGGGGGCGGCCGGCGGCTGCTCCTGGCGGACATTCCGGGCCTGATCGAGGGCGCGAGCGAGAACCGCGGGCTCGGCCACCGCTTCCTGCGCCACATCGAGCGCTGCGCGCTGCTTGTCCTGCTCATCGACCTGGCCGGTGTGGACGGCCGCGACCCGCGGGAGGACTACCGGCATCTGCTTTCCGAGCTGGAGCGCTACGACCCCGCGCTCCTGAAGAAGCCTCGCCTGGTGGCGGCCAACAAGATGGACCTCGCCTCGGCGAAGGAAAACCTCGCGAAGTTCAAACGCCGCCACCGGGTTCCCGTCGTGGAGATCTCCTGCCTGACCGGCGCCGGACTGGACAAGCTCAAGCGGGAACTCCTGAAGCGGGTGGCCGCTTTCCGGGCGAAAGCCGCCGCGGCCCAGGCTGCCCTTTCCCGGGTTTGACCGCGCCCATGCGCCCCTGCTTTCTCGCACCGGTCCTGGCCTTCATCCTTCCCGCCGCGGCCGCGCACGCGGGATGCGCCCCCGTCCATCTCACCGCAGCGGAGGCGCACCAGCGCATGATGAACCTGCTGCATATCCGGTCCATTCGCCCCGGCTTCTCCGGCAGCCCCAAGGGTCAGAACCCGGCCAACTACGACGAGGCCAAGGCCGGCCCGTTCTCGAAGATCCCCGACCCGCTCGTTCTGTCCGACGGCCGGCCCGTCACCACTGCGAAAATGTGGTGGGCACAGCGCCGCCCTCAGCTTTTGGCCCTGTTCAACTCGGACATTTATGGCGCGGTGCCCGAGCATGTTCCCGCGGTGCACTGGCAGGTTCTCCGCGTGGCCCGCGAACTGAACGGAGGAATCCCCATCATCACCAAGACGCTGGCGGGCCGCGCGGACAATTCCGGCTGTCCGGCCATCCGCGTCGACATCCAGCTCGCCCTTTCCACGCCGGCCGAGGCCCGAGGCCCCGTCCCCGTCGTCATGAACCTCGACCTCGCGCCCGAGGTCCTTGCGATGCTGGAAAAACGCTATCCCCAATTCTTCGCCCATCCCCCGAAAGGCCCCACCTGGCAGCAGCAGGTCCTTGCGCGGGGCTGGGGCTACGCCAGCTACATCCCCACGAGCGCGCAACCCGACGACGGGGCCGACATGACTGAGGGAATCATCGGCCTGACGAACCGCGGCCGGCCGCGTTCGCCCGCCCAATGGGGCGCGCTTCGCGCCTGGGCTTGGGGGGCCAGCCGCGCGCTCGA
>JBOHXF010000514.1:0-2113 GCA_050737455.1 Opitutaceae bacterium
GTTTCAGTCGGCGTGAGGCGGATGAATGCTGCCGCAAACGCCGCCACCGCCCCGGGGTCGCGCCCCCCGTGGTTTCAGTCGGCGTGAGGCGGCATAAGGGGGCTATCGTCAACGGCCGTCTTTACGCGTCGCGCCCCCCGTGGTTTCAGTCGGCGTGAGGCGGCTCACCGGCGACGACGGCTCGACCACCCGCACCTGCGCGAATCCGGAGATGACTCCCGCTTCGGGCGAGCGCGTCCGACGTCGCCATTGGCATAGGTTCGAGTAGGGCACGCCTGTCCTCCGGCTGAATGCCAGCATCGACAGCCCGCTCTCCGTGAGCATTGCCAGGCATCGCGTCTTCTCGGCTGTACTCCAGTTCCGCCGCCGGCCCCGTCCCGATTCCGTCGTCGCCAATGTCTCTGCCCTCTTTGATTCGCCCAGTCGCGATGCGTGCTTCATAGCCCAGCACTCTATCAGCGAGCGGGCCGGACGTCTTCACGTCCAAGTACAGACATCCTGAGCTCCCCCGTTGGGAAGGTGGTTGGGCGGGAATGGAAATGAGCCCAACCGGGGCGGTTTTTGACTGACTGGGAAGGCGGAAAAGAGGTAGGAAGCGGCTCATGCCGCAAGTGCAACTACCGGTATTTCCGAATGGCAGCGTGGAGATCACCGACGACTTGGCCTGCCGGGTGGAGGACGAACAGGTGGTCTATTACAACGGACATTTACCGGTGTTCACGCACCGCAAGGACGATTTGGCGAGTTTCCGGTTGTTCACCGCGCAATTGATTGTGCAGGGGAGCGCGACGCAAGGGGATATCCACCGGGCGTTCGGGGTTCCGCTGGTGGCGATCAAACGATCGACGAAGCTGTACCGGGAACGAAGCGCGGCCGGGTTCTTTGCGCCGAAAGATCGGCGGGAGGGGACCAGACTGAACGCGCAGAAGCTGGAGCAAGCGCGGGCGCTGCTGGTGCAGGGGGCGCCGTTGGCGGTGGTGAGCCGGGAAACCGGCGTGCTCGTGGACACGCCGCGCAAGGCGATCGGCGCGGGGCGGCTGCCGGCGGTAAAAAAAACGGCAGAAGTTGCGGGCGGATAGCGGAGGGGATCGCCGAAGTCGTGGGCGAGGCCGTGATCGGGGCGGATGTCGATCGCAATCTGCTGCCGGCGCCATGGCGGGCGAGCCCGCCGGTGTCGAACCTGAGCGAGCGTTCGTTGGCGGACAGCGAAGCGCCCATGGGCTACGCGACGACGCGGCCGCTGGAGC
This sequence comes from Opitutaceae bacterium, assembly GCA_050737455.1. GTDB lineage: Bacteria > Verrucomicrobiota > Verrucomicrobiia > Opitutales > Opitutaceae > Palsa-1447. The sequence goes on from JBOHXF010000514.1 coordinate 1,248, forward strand.
GGGTGCTGGCGGCGTGCGGGATGCTGACGAGCGCGGAGCTGGAGTTCGTCCCGGCCGACGACGTGCCGCAGGGCGGGGTCCTGTGCGCGCTCGCGGCGTTGCTCACCGAGGGGCTGCTCCGGCACACGCGCCGGCTCTATGCGCTGCCCCCGGGATTTTATCCGATTGAATCGATCTTTTTGGTTCTGGCGCTATTGGCCTTGGTCCGCTGCCCGTCGCTGGAGCGCACACGCTATGAATCGCCCGGGGGGAATGGGGCAAGCTGCTGGGCTTGGACCGGATGCCGGAGGTGAGAACGCTGCGCGAGAAGATCGCTCGGCTTTGCCAGCAGGAGGGACAGGCGGCGTTGTGGCAAAGCCGGCTCGCCCAGGAATGGATGGCCTCGCCCGAGCATGAGGAGGGGCTGGGGTTGTCTTACGTCGACGGCCATGTGCGCGTTTATCACGGGAGCCTGGGGCCGCTGCCGCGCCAGTACGTCGCCCGCCAGAGGCTACGGCTGCGCGGGACGGCCGACTACTGGGTCAACGGCTTGGGCGGGGAGCCGTTTTTCGTGGTCACCCAGCCGGTTCATTCCGGGCTGATCGCGGCCTTGCGCGAACAGGTGATCCCGCGGCTGCTCGCCGACGCTCCCGCCCTCGACGAGGCGAAGGCGGCCGACCCGCAGGCCGTCCGCTTCACGATCATCGTCGACCGGGAGGGGTTCTCTCCGAAGCTGTTCGCGGAACTGAAGGATCAGCGCATCGCAGTGTTGACCTATCACAAGCATCCCGGGGAGGACTGGCCCGCCGAGGAGTTTGGCCCCCAGCAGGTCCGTTTGCACACCGGCGAGATCGTCCAGCGGGACCTGGCCGAACGGGGCACGCGCT
>JBOHXF010000515.1:0-3946 GCA_050737455.1 Opitutaceae bacterium
CCCTGTCCGACACAGAGATCGACCATGGCCGCCGCGGCGGCCGCGTCGGTCTGGCCGCCGAAGGTCATGGTGCCGAGGCAGAGGCGGGATACGGAGAGGTCGGAGGACTTGAGGATTCGGGTTTGCATGGGTCGAAGATCGCCTGCGTGGGGTCGATTTGCCAAAAGATTACGGCGGCCGCGGCGACCAGCGCGGCGACGACCAGCAGCGGACGGTCGTAGTTGCCGAAATACCGGACCAGATAGCCGAACGAGACGGCGCAGACGAAGCCGCCGGCGGAGCCGGCGGTGTTCATCGCCCCGCTGACCGTGCCGGCGAAGGGTCCGCCGACATCCATGCACAGCGACCACGCGGACGGCAGCATGAAGTCCATGACCCCGAAACCCGCCGCCAGGAGCACGATGCCCAGGGCTTTGCCCGCGGTCAGGCTGGTCGCGACCAGACACAGCGCCGCGGCGATCAGGCAGCCCGTTCCGATGAGGCGCCGGCCCAGGGAAAGGCCGATCCGGCGGACCAGCCGGTCGCTTGTGATCCCTCCCGCGATGTTGCCGATCAGGCCCATCACGTAGGGGGCCGCGGCCAGAACGCCCATTTCCTTCTCGGAGAACCCGCGGCCCTTCACCAGATAGGTGGGAAACCACGTCAGGAAAAAGATGGAGCCCCATGCATAGCACCAGTACATCGCGACGATCAGCCAGATCTGGCGGCTGCGCAGCAGCCGCCGCCACGGGATGACCGGCCGGGCCTCGCCCGGAGCCGGCCGCGGCTCGCGGTACCAGGCGAGCCACACGATCGTCCAGGCGACCCCCAGCACGCTGCAGGCGAAAAATGTCCGCCTCCAGCCGATCCAGGCGAGCAGGGGCACCACAAGCAGAGGGGAAAGGGCCCCGCCGACCCGGCTGGCGCCCCAGACGATCCCCTGCGCGCGAGCCTGTTCGGACGCCGGCAGCGAGCGGCCGATGCCGCCGGTGATGTTGGGGTAGGCGCCCGCCTCGCCGGCGCCGAAAAAGAACTGGGTCACCGTGAGCGTCGTGAAGCCGAACGCCGCCCCGGTGAGGCTCGTGAAGGCCGACCACCAAAGGACCACGCCCGCGAGCATCTTGCGCGGGCCGATGCGGTCGCCCAAGGCCCCGCAGGGCATCGCGAACAAGCCGTAGGAAACCAGGAAAATGCCGAGGACCCAGCCCCATTGCTCCGGACCGAGCCCAAGATCGTGCTGCATGGTCGGACCCGCCACCGAAATGCAAACACGGTCGAGGTAGGTGATGACGGACAGCAGCGCCAGGAGGCCCAAGGCGACGTGAGGCCGCTTCATGGTGGGAATGAAAACGCCGGGGATGGGGAGCTAATTCGCATGCGGCGAGTCAGAGTATCCGCAGCGCCAGGTCCGGCGATAGAACAAAACCCGCTTTTTTTTGGACGATTCTACGGTCGGGAACCCGTCCGATCGGCCACATCACATTCCGCACTTAAAATATCAGAATTCTCATAGCTGTGCGGCGTCCACGAATCGTTTCGATCCCCTTGCCACCGACACACCACGCGGACCCGCATCATGGCGCATCACGGCGTCACCGCATCGCCAGGATACAGTTTCGCCCTTCCGATCAGCCCCTTGAATCCCCGTCCTCTTCCAACCCACCAAAACCCATGAGTAAACCGATCCCCCCGCCACCGTTCCCGACCGCTTCCGGCGCGTTCGCGTCGAAGCTCGCGGCCTTGCTCGCCGCCCCGGCGCTGATCGCCGGGCTGGCGCTCGCACAGACCGCCCCCCAGCCCTCGGCCGCCGCCACCAATCCGACACCGCCGCCGGCCAACACCCCGGTTGTGACCGATCAGGCCGCTTCCTCGCCGAGCGCGAATGACCAGAACCAGACGATCGAACTGAACCCGTTCGAGGTCACCGCTTCGCAGAACACAGGCTATCTCGCCAGCTCCGCGCTGTCCGGAACCCGCCTGCGTTCCAGCCTCAACGACATTCCCGCCGCAGTGGACGTCGTCACGAAGGACTTCATGCAGGACATCAACGCGAACGACCTGAACAACCTGCTGATCTACACGCTGGGCACCGAGGTTTCCGGCCCGGGCGGCAATTATTCGGGAGCTGTCGTGGACAGCACGTTTCTCGACTTCGAAACGCAGCTTCAGTACGCGAACCCTCAGACACGGGTGCGCGGGCTGGTGAGCGCGGACGTCGCGGAGGACTTCTTCATCACGGACACCCCGCTCGACAACTACAATATCTCGCAGGTGGAGATCAGCCGCGGGGCAAACGCCATGCTGTTCGGCCTCGGGAGCCCGGGCGGCATCATCAACTCCGACCTCAACGAGGCCGAGGTCGGGCGGACCGCCGGGACGGTCCAGCAGAATTTCGGGGAGTATGGTTCCCTGCGAAACGCGATCGATTACAACCAGGTTCTGGTTCCGAACAAGCTGGCTCTCCGCATCGACACTCTGCACGACAAGGAGTACTACCGGATCCAGCCGACTTATTCGGAGGACAACCGGGTCTACCTCGCGGGCACCTACAAGCCGTTCAAGAACACGACCATCCAGGTCAACGCGGAGATCGGCCGGGACAACGCCAACAAGCCCGAGGACCGGACCCCGTTCGACGGGTACAGCATGTGGTGGGCGGAGGGCAAGCCGGTGTGGAATTCGGCCACGGAGCGCTTCTCGTTCCTGGGCACGCCATCGGGCCCGTTCACGACGAGCACCGTGTATAGCAACCCGACGAAATTTTCGCCGAACAATTTCGAAACGACATCGATCGGGCTGGGCGGATCCGGAGAGCAGATGGATCTCTATTATTCGAATCCCAACAGCTCGCAGCCGGGAATCCCCGGCCAGGACTTCGTCGGCATAGAAGGGGAGCCGGGCGCAAGCGGCATGAAGGGTTTGGCCGGCTGGGATCGGGTGGATAATTCCCTGATCCACGTGAAGGACGAGACACGCGGATTCTGGCGCATCCCGATGATGACCAATCCCAACGTCTTCGACTTCTATCATTACCAGCTGGGCGGCCCGAACAGCTATCAATGGGCGCAATGGGAGACCTACAACGCGTATTTCAACCAGACGTTCCTTAACAACCACGTCGGATTCCGGTTGGCGTGGGACCACCAGGAAATGGACGAGGGTGAAATGTCTGACACCACCTTCGATAACGACCAGATCAAGGTCGACATCAACCAGGTCCTTCCCAACGGGGCGCCGAACCCGAACCTCGGCAGGCTCCTGGTGGGCAGCACCGGATTCGATTATCTCAACGGCATCCAAGCGGACAATCTGCAGGCGACGGTATTCGGCGAGATCAACGCGCACGATTATCTGCCGAATTGGCTCGGCGAGGCCCTTGGCGACCACACCTTCACCGGGGCCTACACGCGCCAGGATACGACCACCGACATCAGCGAGGGCACGCCTTTCGACGCCGCGGAAGATTACATCCAGGCCATTTGGGGGCCGGGCGACGTGGAGGATGTCGCGGAAGGCGTCCGCGCGGTGGGCATGCTCCACTATATCGGGCCGAGCGTCGCGGACGTCGCGAACCCGGCGGAGGCCCACGCGCAGTCGTATACCGGCCAGTGGCCCGCGAACATACGGACGGTCTCGATCCTGGCCGACCCGTCGGTTACGAGCGGGGTTGGCACGCCGGATTCGACGCCCGCGGGCTGGACCGCGGCGAACTACTCGATTCAGGGCAGCGGAGCCTACGACCTGACATACACGAGCCGCGCCGGGTACGACTCGCTGACCCGCGAGGAGGTCAACTCCGGGATCATCATCGGCCAGAACAAGTGGTTCGACGGCAATCTGGTCACGACGGAAGGCATTCGCCGGGACACGGTGTTCAGTTACGACGCCGGCTCGAATCCGGACAATGCGGCCACGGGCGTCGCGGTCCCGGAAGGCCCCCTCTGGTACCCCAAGCTGACGTCCATAG
>JBOHXF010000516.1:0-1609 GCA_050737455.1 Opitutaceae bacterium
GGCGCCGCTGGTGGGTCCTGTCCTGGCTGTGCTGCCTGCTCGGAATGGGGACCAAGGAGGTGATGGTCTCAGCTCCCGTGATCGTCCTTCTCTACGACCGGACGTTCGCCTCCGGAACGTTTCGGGAGGCCTGGAAGCGCCACCGCCGCTTCCATCTCGCGCTCGCAGGCACCTGGATTCCCCTCGTCCTGCTGGCGCTTCGCACGGGGACGCGCGGCGGCACGAGCGGGTTCGGACGCCAGGCCATGCCCCTGGCCTACTATGCGACTCAGCCGCGTGCGCTCGTCCGCTATCTCGGGCAATGCTTCTGGCCGCGCCCCCTCATCTTCGACTACGGAACCCAATGGGTCCATTCGGCCGCCGGGGTGGTCCCCTATGCGATCGTCCTGGCCGCCCTCGCGCTTCTCACCGTGGCGGCCCTTCGGCGATGGCCCGCGGCGGGATTTCTCGGGACGTTCTCCTTCGCCATCCTATCGGTGACGAGCCTCGTCCCGGGCGCGCGGCAGACCTCGGCCGAGCAGCGCATGTACCTGCCGCTCGCCGCGGTCCTCGCGCTGGTCGTCTGCGGCGCCTACCGGCTCGCCGCCGGGTGTTCGCCCCGGTTCACCCGGCGCGCCGCTCCGATCGCAGTCGGGGTGCTGGCGATCGTTCTCGCGGCCGGCACGTTCCGCCGCAATCGCGATTACCGCTCGGCCGTGGCGCTCTATGCCGACAACCTGCGCAAGGCGCCGGGCAATGCATTCGCCCATGATGACCTCGCGGTCGCCCTCGCCCGGCATGGCCAGCTCGCGGAAGCGCTTCCGCAGTATCGGGACGCCCTCCGCCTGAATCCGGGCATGATCAACGCGTACGAGGACCTGGCGAACGCGTGCCGGTCGCTCGGCCGTCTCGCCGAGGCGGAGGCCGCCTGCCGCGGAGCCCTGAATCTGAACCCCAATTACGCTCCGGCCCGTTACACGCTGGGCCTCGTCTATCTCAAGGCCGGGCGCAAGGCTGACGCGGAGGCTCAATTCAATGACACCGTGCTGCTCGATCCCTCCAATACGGAAGCGTGGGCGCGCCTGCGGGCGCTGAGAGGCTCCGGCCGGTGAGCGCCATGGCTGAGGCGGAGCCCTCCGTTTCGCTTCGAGGCTCCGTTCACGCAGGCGGACGTGTCCGGACCGAATTGACGCTTGCCTCCACATGGCCCTCCGAGCGGAATCCACACCGGCGCCGCCCCAATTTCCCCGACACCCGTGAAGCTCCTCCAGAGCCGAATCGCCCATCGCGTCTTGGTCATCGCGGCACTGGCCACCGCCGCAAGGCTTTGCGGGCAGGAATTCACGGTGTTTGACGGGCTGTCGGCCCACCAGGGGGTCGATTTCGACAGCTATTCGTGGATGATCGACTACCGCCAGGGAATTGCGGGGGACATCGACGCCTCCCTGACCTGGATCAACGAAGGACATTTCGAGGCCGACTCGGCTCCGCATCACCGCGACGGCCTAGCCTTGGAGGCCTGGGCCGATCTGCCGACTTGGTGGCGGAACGTGGGGTTTTCGTGGGGAGCGGGCGGCGACTATTTTTTTCGACTCCGAAGATCAGGCCGGGAAATCGCTCGACATACACC
>JBOHXF010000517.1:0-9861 GCA_050737455.1 Opitutaceae bacterium
CATGGCCAATCCCAAAGACCGTCTCCCTCAAAACGTGCCCGGCGGCTACTACGTCGATTCGAGCTGCATCGACTGCGATCTCTGCCGGGACACGGCGCCCGGCATCTTCCTCCGCCACGACGAAACGGCGTTTTCGTACGTCGCGCGCCAACCGCGCACGCCGGAGGAAATCGAACGCGCCGAAGAAGCGCGGCGCAACTGCCCGGTCGAGGCCATCGGCAACGATGCCGAGCCGCCATGAGCCATCAGCCGTCGCCTGACCGCGGCCCCCGCGCAGGGCCTCGGGCGTTGATTTCCGTCAAGGCGCGCCCGCCCAAAATCGTGGATACTGACGGGATGACCTCGGCCCCTCCTTCCCCTCCGCCCGATTCCACCGAACTCGACGCCCGCGGCGTCGAACCCCCGTCCTTCACCGACGCCGTCGTCGAAGCCCTGGCCAGGATCCCGCCGGGCACGCCCCAATACGTCCGCACCGCCGAACGGCCGGCATCCCTTTTGGCTCTTCTGGAATCGCGGGGCGTGAGCGCCGCGGCCACTCAGGACCTGACGGATGGAAGCTTCCGGACGGCCCTGTGGATCCTCTCCCGAAGCGAACGCGCCCAGTCCGGTTCCGATTGACCCCGCCAATGCGGCGCGTCCGGTGGGTCGAAATCGCCGCCATGCATTTGCCTAAGCCCGGGCGGCTGATCCCGGACGAAGGCGGTGGGGCGCGTTGCGCTTCAGCGTCCATGTGCTCTGAAAGCCCACGGCCCGTTTCGGCGATGCCCTCGGCACCGCCGCCATTTCACCGCAGTGATGTTCGTGGCGGAGCGGCCCTGATTCGCGAAAGGCCGGCCGCGCCCGAACGCAGTGGGCTACACGGCGGCGAGCGCTCTGGGGAAAAGCACGTTGTTCTCCTTATGCACATGCTGGTGCGTGTCCTTCTCCAACCGCTCCAGCCGGTCGTAAAGCGCTCGAACCGTATTACAGGCCCATTCCGGCGGGGCATAGTCGTGCGTCAATTCCCTGAATTGCTTGAGTTCGGCTCCGGCGGCGGCGTGCTCCTTTTCCAATTTTTCGAGCGCCACCTTGAGCGCGGACGGGGTGGAAGTTCGGCCCTCCTCAGTCGTGGCCAATCGGCTGATCATCGGGAAAACGCTGTTCTCCTCTTCGATCGCGTGCGCGGCCATGCCCTGGCTGAAAATCTCGAACACCCGCCGGATTTCGATCACGCCGGGTTTCTGCAGGCCGTGGACCGCGACGACCTGGCGGGTCATCAGATCCAGGCGCGGAAGCTCCTCCCTCAGATACGCGTGATGAACCCGGACGATATGGTCGCAAAGTTCGGGCAGGCTCATCGCCTCCGGATCGACCATCTCCGGATCCGGCCGGTCGTCCAGCGCTCGCAACATCGCGGTGACGGTCGCTGGGTCCACGCCCTTGGCCCGGCAGGCTTCCGCCAGGGGCCTCTCGCCGCCGCAGCAGTAGTCGATACCAAGTTCCTCGAAAATTCGGGAGCGGGCCGGCGCGGCGCGCACGATGTCGCCGACCGTCATTTCAGGTTCTATCGTTTTCATGGTAGGTGACTTTGAAATTGCGCTTTATGGAGGCCGCAGGCGGCCGAACCGAACGGCGCCGTCTGCCAGGAGGGCCTTGCAAAATAGGATATTATTATCCATTTCAAGCAAATGAAATTGGTCTCCGACACGTCGGAATACGCCCTGCGCGCTGTGATTTGGCTGATTCAGGATCCCACCCGTTCGCAGACGACCCGTCAGACCGCAAAAGGTACCCGGACGCCCCCGGACTACATGTCCAAGGTCCTGCAGCTCCTGACAAAGGCCGGATTGGTCCGCGGCCGGCGCGGGATCGGCGGCGGGTTCCGGCTGGCCGGCAAGCCTTCCGAGATCACGGTTTGGGATGTGGTCAACGGCGCCGATCCGGTCCAGCGCATCCGCACCTGCCCCCTGTGCCTCGCGAAGCACGGGACGGATCTCTGCCCGCTGCACTGCGGGATCAATGAGGCCACGCTCCGGAGGAAAGCGGCGTTTTCCCGGACCAATGCGGTGGATCTGCTCGACGGACGCTCCCGCTCGGTTCCCCTCGGCATAAGGATCCCGCGGACCCGATTGCCGTTTCGCCGGAATCCGGCTATGGTTCGATCCGCCGAGGCGCCCTGATGGCCCACGGCCCGAAACCCGGAGCATCAGTCGTCATGATTCGACTTAAACGCGCCTACGAAGAGCCGTCCCGCGAAGACGGCGCCCGGATCCTGGTCGAGCGGCTGTGGCCGCGCGGGCTCACCAAGGCCCGGGCGAAGCTAGACTTATGGTTGAAAGAAGTGGCCCCAAGTCCAGAACTTCGCCAATGGTTCGGCCACGAACCCGCGAAATGGGAGCGGTTCGAAGAGCGGTACTGGAAGGAGCTGCAGGCCGCCGAGGAGGCGGTCGATCTGCTGCGCCGCCGGGCGGCCGAAGGCACCGTCACGCTCGTCTACGCCGCGCATGACGAACAGCACAACGGGGCCCTCGCGTTGAAACGGTTTCTGGAGCGAAACGCGCGACGACGCGCGGGGAGGCATGCAGGTTGCTAGCCCTGCTCGTTTCCCGCCCGCCGCGGCCGGGAAACGAGCGGCCTGGAGGCAGCGTGCGTCCGCCGACGGATTGGGGCACCGCCTGCTGATGCGCGGGCTTCCTTCGCCCGCTACCGCAATCCCGCCGCGGCGGTGGTTTCTCGGCGCGCGATCCCGGCCCGCGTCGCCGGCACGATCACCACGGGACAGCGCGCATCCTTGAGGATGCCTTGGGTGGTCGTTCCGATGAGAAATTCGTAGAGCGAGCCGTGGCCGTGGGAGCCGACGACGATGAGGTCGGCTTGGCGGCCGCGGGCGGCGCGGCAAATCTCCGCGGCCGGAGTTCCGCGCGAACAGCCGCTTTCGACCGCGACATCGGCGACGCCCCGGCCCAGGATCGACAGACGCTCTTTCGCGTCCCGCGCGGCGCTTTCCAAAAACGCAGGGGCCTCATCGCCGGCCATTTGATAGACCGCGATGGCGTTCGGCATCATGACGGCGTGCCAAAGGAGCAGCCGGGCGCCGCTCCCGCGGGCGACGGCCGCCGCTGTGGAAACGACCTCGGAAGAGACGGGAGAGAAGTCGACCCCCGCGATGATGAGTTTCATGATGGATACGAAGGCGTCATCCGCCCGGGCCCGCTCATGCGGCAAAGGCGTGGGAGGAAGCCAGGGAGGAGGGGAAGGCGGCGCCGTGCAGCCGTGCGCGATAGGCGATCGGGGCTTCGCCGGCGATCCGCCGGAACACCCGGTTGAACTGCGACAACGATTGGAATCCCGCTTCGAACGCGGCTTCGCTGATCCGTTTGTGGGGGTTGAGGAGCAGGCCCTTCACCCGCTCCACCCGGAGCCGCGCGAGATAATCGACGAAGGTGACGCCGGTGCCTTTCCGAAAGCTTTTGCAGAAGTAGTACGAGCTCATGTTGGCGGCCCGCGCAACGTCCCCCAGCGAGATTTCGTCCCCTTGATGTTCGGCGATAAACCGCCGCGCTTTGGCGATCGCGGGCGATTCGGCGGCCGCCAACCTCACGACCAGTTGGTTCGAAAGCGAAGAGAGATGTTCGGCGAAGATCGTCAGCAGGCTCAGGATCGACTCGTATTGGGCCTTCGTCATCACCCGGCTGGAAAAATAGGCCCGTTCGAACGCCGCGCGATCGGCGGTCCGGACGCCCCATCCGTCGATCCGCTTCATGGCCCGGCGAAATTGCGCGGCGGACGGACGGCGGAGCATCACCTGCCCGGTCTGCAGGAAGGCGACGACCTTTTCGCCGATCATGATCGGCACCGCCGATTCGCTGAGGCCGACGAAGCACTCCATCGTGCAGGCGTTCGTCGAGGACGATTCCTCGACCCGTTGCTGGAACTGGAGGCAGGCGGCGCAGGTTTTGCCGGTGGCCGCCATGAGCGCGCAGAAGGGTTTGGCGTTTCGAGCCTCGTTGAGCGGGGACTGGAACGCGCCCAACGGCCGGAGCGCCAACGGCAGGCCCGTCGTCGTCTCGAACGCGTCCTCGTAGGAACGGTAGGTCTCGGAGCCCCCGAGGCGGGCGACGATTTCACGGCTCTCCCGAATCCGTTCATCGGAGGGAAAGGCGACGGGCGCAAGCGCGCTCGGAGGCAGGGAAGCGATCGCGGTGTTCATGCGGGCGATCCTACGCCTTCGCCCTCGGCCCGGAAATTGGAGCCGGCGCCGATTCTCGCTAAAGGAATTCCGTACCGGTCGTGGAATCGATCGGCGCTTATGTCCGCCGCCCGAACGCGAAACCCCGCTTCGTCAACCGCGGCCGGGACGGCCGCGCACCGGCGTTCACTCCGGAATCTCGCTCCCCGGCGATTCCACCCAACGAACCGCATGGCGCACGAGCGAAGTCGTGTCCTTGAGGTCGAGCTTTCCCCTCAGGTGGCTGCGGTGCACGTCGACCGTCTTCGGGCTGAGGTGAAGCTGCGCGGCGATGTCGCGCGTGCTCTTGCCCTGGCCGATTAGGCGGAAGATCTCGAACTCGCGGTCCGTGAGCTTCCCGATCGGGGATCCGGAGCCGCGCGGACGCCGGCTGGAAAGATCGTTCAGGATGCGGGCCGACTGCTGCGCGCTCACATAGACCTCGCCGCGAAGGACGCTCCGGATCGCGGCCAGCAGGTTTTCGCCGCCGGCCTCCTTCATGATGTAGCCTTTCGCGCCGGCCCGCAGAGCCCGTTCTGCATAGATGGCCTCGTCGTGCATCGAGACGACGAGGATCGCGATCTCCGGATGCTGCGCCTTGAGATCCTTGATGAATTCGAGCCCGCTCCGTCCAGGCATCGTGAGGTCGGTGAGGACGAGGTCGGGCGGCGCTTGCGCCACTCGCCGCATCGCTTCGGCCGGATCGGCGGCTTCGCCGCAGACGGCCAGGTCGGGCTGCCGCTCGATCAGTTGCGCCAGCCCGGCGCGCATGAACGGATGATCGTCAACCAGAAGGATCTGGTGCTTCGGGTTTCGCATGGCGGGCCCGGCTTTCAAGCCTTGCCCTTGATCGGAAGAACGCAGCGAACGGTCAACCCGATTCCCGGGCGAGACTGCAGCGTCAACACGGCGCCGATCACGCCGGCTCGATATACCATCAGCCTTAGCCCCAGCCCCCGCGACCTTTCGCGCGGCAGGCCTCGGCCGTTGTCGTCGATCTCCAGGTGCACCGCGCCGCCCGTCTCCTCCAATCGCAAGACAACCTCGCTCGCGCCGCTGTGTTTTACGGCGTTGTTCACGGCCTCCTGGGCTATTCGGAAAAGATGCACGGCGATCTGCCGGCCGATCCGGGCGCGAACCGGGCGCAGTTCGGCGCGGCATCGCACCCGGCCGGCCGGGTCGAACTCCGCAGCCAGGGAGGTGAGTCCGCTTTGCAGGGCGTCGGGCTCGTCGCCCAGAAGCGCGAGACCGCGCGCCGTCGCCCGCGTTTGGGCGACCGTGCGGCGGAGAAGATCCGAGATTCGGTCAAGCTGGGCGCCCAGCTTGGGGTCGAGCGCGGCGGCGTCGTTCTTCAGGCCGACGCACATGAGCTCGATCGCGGTGAGCTGCTGGCCGATCCCGTCGTGCAGGTCCGCCCCGAATTGCCGGCGTTCGTTTTCGCTGATCTCGAGAATCTGGGCCTCGAGGCTCCGCCGCTCCGCCTCGCCTTCCGCCAGCGAGCGATCCCGCTCGATCGCCGCCAGCGCCCGCCGCACGACTTCGGGCAGGAGATCGAGAATCGCCGTGTCTTTCATGACATAATCGAGAGCGCCCCGCTTCATCATTTCGACCGCCACCTTCTCGTCCCCCTGACCGGTCACCACCACGAAGGGGGCGAGGCCGCCTTCATGCTTGAGCTGCTCGACAAGGTTCAGCCCCTCCGCGTCCTTGAGCTGAAGGTCGAGCAGCATGAGATCGGGCGGACGGGTCCGGATCACGGCCACGGCCGCCGCGGCCGAAGCCGCTGTCGAAACCCCATAACCCTCCGTCCGGAGCGCGTCGGACATGAGCACGAGCAGGCCCTCGTCGTCATCGACGACCAGAATCTCGTAAGGCCGGGTGGGCGGCTGCACCGCAAAAGTCAGGCGCCGCTGTGCGCCTTCGGAATTTGTGCCAAGGCGACGAATCCCCCCAGGCGCCTGATCGCCTCCGTGAATTTCTCGTAGTCGACCGGCTTGAGCAGATAGACGTTGCACCCCAGTGCGTGGCAGCGATCGACCTCCCGCTGATCGTCGGTCGTCGTCAGCATGATGATCGGCAGCGTGCGCAAATCGGGATCGGTCTTCATCCGTCGCAAAACCTCGATCCCGTCGACTTTCGGCATGCGAATGTCGAGCAGAAGAAGATAGGAGGCGTCGGCGCGCGCGTGGGGGCCGGGGCCGCGCCCGAGAAAGAAATCCAGCACGGCCTGGCCGTCGCGAAAACGCTCGATGGCATTCCCGAGGCCCGCCGCCTTGAGGTTCTCGCGAATCAATATCGCGTGCCCCTCGTCGTCGTCGGCGATCAGAATGGTTGGAGAATGGCTCATCGCGGCTCCGGCCAGCATTCAATCGGCGGGCCCCGGGAGCGACACAAAAAATGCCGTGCCGCCCCTCGCAGCGCTTTCGATCCAGATTTTCCCCTTCTGTCGCTCGATCATTCGTTGGGCGATCGTGAGCCCCAGGCCCTCCCCCGCTACCTGCCCGTCCGGATTCAACCTGTGAAAGATCTCGAAAACCTTCGGCTGATGCTCCGCGGCGATCCCGACGCCGTTGTCGGCGACCGAATAAATCGCCTCCTCTCCGTGCCGCCGGCCCTCGACCCGGATCGAAAGGATCCGGTCGGGATGCCGGTACTTGAGCGCGTTGTCCAGAAGGTTGCCGAACACCTGGCTCACGAACGCCCGATCGCCGCGGCATTCCGGCAAAAGCCCGACCCGGAGCTCCGCTTTGGCGGCATCGATCTGGAACTTCATTGCCGCGACGACCTCGCTCAGGATAACGTTCATGTCCAGACGCTCGATTTTAAGCGCTTCACGCCCCAGCCGCGAGTACCGGAGCAGTCCGGCCAGGAGCATCTCCATCTTGGCGACGCCGGCGTTGATGAAACGCAGGGCCTGGGGGATTGCGCCCTCAATCGGCTGCCGGATCTCCGCCGCCAGAGCTGCGTCGGCCGTGGCGGCCCGTCGGATCTTCTCGCAAGCCCGTTCGAGCTGCCGGCCGAATCCCAGGACATTGACCAAGGGCGAACGCAAGTCGTGCGAAACCGTGTAGACGATCGTCTCCAACTCCTTGTTCTTTTCCGTGAGAGCCTCGGCGTATTGCCGCAGCTTGGCTTCATCTTCCCTGCGCGGGGTGACATCGGTGCGGATTGCAACGAATTGCCTCGGCTGGCCCGCTTCGTCCAAGCAGGGATAAATGGTCGTCATCACCCAGTAAATGCCGCCGCCCTTCGCGCGGTTGCGTATTTCGCCGCGCCATACGCGCCCGCTCAGGATCGTGCTCCACAAATCGTGGAAGAATTCCTTGGGGTGATGCCCGGAATTGATGATTCGATGATCCCGGCCCAACAGCTCCTCGCGGGAGTACTCGGAAATCTCGCAGAACTTATCGTTGACATAGGTGATCCGCCCGCGGGCATCGGTGATCGCCACGATCGAATGTTCGTCCAAGGCCGCCTTGATGTCCCGCAGCTCCCGAATGCTGGCTTGGTAACGCTCCTCCAAGGTGGGGGTCGCCGAAGGCTTAGGGGGGAGGGAAGGCATCGACATTCGTCATGATGGGCCGCAAGCTTGCCTCCCGACAACCAAAAGCCGCGCCCTCGAGGCAGGCGGCGGCACCGTCGCCGGCGCGCGACGAGCCGTCCGCCGGAAACCTGCTCGATCGGCGGAACGCTCTTCGTGGGTCATGGTAAAGGAAGTCTCCATCGATGGCCGGAGACGCAACGAAAGCTAGACCGGACGCGGCACGGATCGCTTCCCACCGATTGTCCAGGCTTCGCCGCTTCTTGGCGCATCGGGCCGAATGACGATCCAGACCAAAACGTGCGCGGTGTCCGCCAAGCCATGCATAGCGGCCGGCGCGCCAATCCTGCACAATGGCCGTGATGGACGCATCCCTCCTGCAGGAACTCCGCGATCGGCGTTCTTCGATACGAAAGGTGTGGCTCACGCTGTTGCGGGCCGGACCGGTCGCGACCCCTATCGGGCATCTCGAGACGCTTTCGCATATGATCGATCGGACCTTGACCGAAGTGTTTGCCGAACTGAGCCGAGGAGCCGCCGCCTCCGGGGCCGGGCCCTCCCACACCTACGACGAGATCCGGCGCGAATGCTCCTGCGGCCGCAGTCCGTTGCTCGAGTATTTTCTGGCCGGAGAACGCGCGATCCTGGAAGCTCTCGTGCAGGTTCAAGCCGCGCGGGCCCGATCCGACGGTGCGGGAAACCGTACCGAGGTGGCGGAGCTTTATCTCACGCTCCGCGGCATCGCGCGGCGCGAAGTCCGAACGTTCTGCTCGATCTGCGCCTATGGAAACTCCGGCCGCGCCCCAGCGGACCCGCCCGTGCGGGCGGCTCGGACTACCCGCCGCGTCAAACGGTTCGCGTGCCGGGCGGCGCCGGCCGTGCCCTCGGGGTCGCACCGATCGAACTCCGTCTCAGCCGCAGCGAAGCGGCAAATCCAGCCGATCTTTGTCCCGCCGGCCGGTTCTGAACCGGCCGGAACCTAAGTTCCGGTCAAGGGCGCGAGGCGCCGGCCTCGGGCCTCAGTGCGTCCGGGGGAACGGCTCTGCGATTCGCAGTCCGCGACCGAGGCCGCCGCCTTTCCGGCCGGGGATCATCGGTCTCCCGCCGCGTATCGGGCGCGGAGGCGCCGAGGATCCGTTCGGCCTCCAGCCAGATCGCCTCGTCGCATCCGGCCGGAGAACCTTTCTTACGCCAGAGTTCATAGGCCGAGCTCGCGATCGCTTCGTGCGACGGCGCGGGCCGAGGGGTGTCGATGTCGTTCTCGGATGTTTTCATGATTGAGTGAAATCCGGCGCGCGGGCAGCCGATCCCTCCACTATGGGCCAAGCGCGGATTTTTTGCATTCGCCGGTTCTCGGACAAGGCGCAGCATCGGCGGTTCGCGCCCAAGCGGCGCCGACCGGGTCGGTCGCGATTCGGGCCAATGCCGGGGTGGCGCTCCCGCCTCCGGCCGGATTCCTCCCGCGCCTGGACCTTGCCCTGAACCGATCCGGCGCCTGAAGCGCAAGCGTGGCGCGCTTGGCGCGCCCGCCGATCTCGGGATCGAGCCGGAATCCAAACCGGCGCGCCAGCGCCAGCATGGCGCCGTTGGTGGTTTCGATTTGACCCCAGAGCGCGGCGAGCCCCCGGCGGCGGGCCGTGAGGATCAGCGTGCGTAGGAGGAGGGAGCCCAGGCCGTGGCGCCGCCGGCTCTCCCTCACCACCAGCGCAAATTCGGCGCTGCGGCCGCCCGGATCGAGACAGTACCGGCCCACCCCGTGGAGGAGTTCTTCGGGTGCGGCCCGCTCAAAGATACCCAGGGCCAAATCCCGCGTTTGATCCACTCCGACCAAAGCCGCCGCCGTCCGCGCGGACATGCTCCCCTGGCCGTAGCCGTATCGCTGACGGATCGTTTCGGACGTGTGCGATTCGAAAAATCCGATCAGAATCGAAGCATCGCCCGGCGTCAGGGAGCGCAACCGATAACGGCGCCCGCCCCACGGAGTCTCGGCGGGAGCGGTCGGAGGGCGGTCTTCAACGGCTGTAAACATGATCCGGGGCATTCTAGCCGGAATTCGCGTCCGGAACCACGCGTGCCTTGCTCAACCGCGCGCCCTTATTGCGGTCCGGCGCGA
>JBOHXF010000518.1:0-4703 GCA_050737455.1 Opitutaceae bacterium
TTCGGAGCAGTCGGCCAGCTTGCCGGGGAGCCCTCCGCCGCTCAGGGCGCCCTTGCGAACGGTCTCGCGAGCCTTGCGCGCCGCCACGCGGGCGCGGGCGGCATTCACCGTCTTGTCGATGATCCGCTTGGCCACCGCCGTGTTCGATTCAAGGTAAAACTTCAGCTTCTCGCCGACGATCTTTTGCACGATCCCATCGACCTCGGAGTTGGACAGCTTCGTCTTGGTCTGCCCCTCGAACCGGGGCTCCGGCACCTTTACCGAAACGACGGCGACCAGACCCTCGCGGGCGTCGTCGCCGGTGATCGGGGGATCCTTCTCTTTCACGAGGTTATTGGCCTTCGCGAAGTTGTTGATGACCCGGGTGAGCGCGGTCCGGAAGCCGGAGAGATGAGTGCCTCCCTCCAGATTGTAGATCGAATTGGCGTAAGCGAAAACCTGGTCGTTGTAGCTGTCGTTGTACTGCAGCGACACGTCCACGACAGTCGCCGGCTTCGACGCATCCTCCCCCGAATTGGAGTCGCTGAAGGTGATCGGCTTGTCGTGCAGGACCGTTTTGTTTTGGTTGAGGAAGCGGACGAACTCCGTGATGCCGTCCTTGAAAAAGAAGACGTCGCCTTTCTGCGAACGCTCGTCCGCGAGTTCGATCCGGATCCCTGGATTAAGGAACGCGAGTTCCCGCAGGCGGCGGGCCAGGATCTCGTACTGGAATTCGCGGGTGCCCTGGAAGATTTCCGGATCGGGCTTGAAGGTGATCTTCGTGCCGGTCTTCTTCGTGTCGCCGATCACGGTCATTTTCTGGGTGGTCTTCCCTTGCTCGAACCTCATCTGGTAGACCTTGCCGCCCCGCCGCACCTCGGCCTCGAACCATTCCGACACCGCGTTGACGCACTTCGCGCCCACGCCGTGCAGGCCTCCGGAGACCTGGTAGGCTCCCTTGCCGAATTTCCCGCCGGCATGCAGATTGGTGAGGACCAGTTCCAGCGCCGGAATCTTGTAGATCGGATGCGGATCGACCGGAATCCCGCGCCCGTCGTCCTCCACGGAGCAGGACCCGTCCAAATGGACGGTGACCTTGATGGCCGAGGCGAATCCCGCGAGAGCCTCGTCCACCGAGTTGTCGACCACCTCGAAGACGCAATGGTGAAGGCCCCGTTCCCGTGTGTCTCCGATATACATGTCCGGCCGCTTCCGGACGCCTTCCAGGCCTTCCAGTTTCTGGATTTTCGAGGCATCGTAGGCCTCGGCGCCAGCTTCGGCTTTGGAGGTTTGGGACAAGGGATCGGAGTCGGCCATGAATGGGTCCGGGTGGATGCAGTTTAAGGGTCAAATTCTTGGATGGAATCGAATCGGGAGCGAGGGTTTTCTTAGCTAAAAACCGGGTAAAAGAGGGCGGAAATTTTGACGATAACGGCTTGACTGACGGAGGTCGTATCCCCCTACGGGGTTGACCGGCTCGCGAAGGGCCGCCACGGTGGAAAAACATGCTCCCACCGGAACTGGAAAAGCTCCTCATCCTTCAGGATAGGGACACGAAACGCGTGGCGTTGGAGAACCAGCTCAAGGCCATTCCCGAGGAGGTCGCCTCCGTTGAACGGACGATCACGGCCGAAAAGGGGGCGCTCGACGGGGCCCGCGCCGAATGGAGGGAATTGGAAAGCCGCAAGAAGCTCCTCGAGACGGAGATCGGCTCTGCCGAACAGAAGTTGGGCACGTACCGCACCCAGCAACTCGGCGTCCGCAAAAACGACGAATATCAGGCGCTCGGCCATCAGATCCAGACGATGCAGGGCGAAATAGGGGATCTGGAGGGCAGGGAACTTCAGGTCATGTACGACATCGATGAGGCGAGGAAGCGCCTCTCATCGGCGGAAAAGGCTATCAATCAAAATGTTGCGGGACACGAATCCCGCATTCGTAACTGCCGGGCACGCGCCGTGAGCCTGACCGAGGAGCTGACGGTGGCCCGGGTCGAAGTCGAGAAGGCCCGCGCCGAAGTCCCGGCGACCGCCCTGCAAATCTACGACCGCCGCGCCGCGCGCAGCCTGCCCGCCGTCGTGCCGGTGCGTTCGGCCAAGTGCGGGGGATGCCACCTGAAGGTGTCGAGCGAGGCGGAGTCGGCCGCCCGGGCGCTCAGCGCCGGGACCGGCAAGGACCTTCCCACCTGCGATCAGTGCGGTCGGATCATCTACTGGGAAAGAGAGTGATTTCGGAGTGCGGGACGCGATTTTCCGGCGCGGGGGCCATCCCGGGGAAAATGGGCCGCGGATCTTTCTTCCCGGCCGGGGTCCCGAGGTGATTCCGATGGCGGCTGCCTCCATGCGGGCGATCCGAGATTTGGGCCGCGTACCGGCGATCCCCAAGGGTTGCTTTCCGCGCGGTCTTCACCAGTATGGCGACACTTAGCTTTGGGGCCAGGCTGTCGCTCCAGGTTCTTTGATCCCAAGAGGCGCCGAATAGGCGGCTCCGTAGAGACTTGGAGAGGAAAGTCCGGACACCATAGGGCAGGGCGCTGCGCAAGGCTTCAAGCGCAGGCGTTCGCGGTTCAAGCCGCGTGCGACGGACAGTGTCACAGAGAATAGACTGCTCTGGGTTGGGCGCCCCTTCGCGGGGACGCTTGTCCAGAGCGAGGGTGAAAAGGTGGAGTAAGAGCCCACCGCGCTCCGCCGCGAGGCGGGCGGCACGAAAAACCCCGCCCGGTGCAAGACTAAATAGGAGGCTGGACGGCCCGTCCGATAGCCTCGGGTAAGTCGCACCAGCCGAGACCGGCGAAAGCCGGCCTCGAAGGTGCGCTCTCCGGAACGCGCGTCCAGCGCGCGAGGGAGGGCGCAAGATAAATGACCGCCGAACCCGGCTAATCCCCGGGGGAACAGAATCCGGCTTATCGGCCCCAAAGCTAAGCCCGGTTATGGAGGTTTGCCCAATAGACCGGCGCCGCGCACAATACCCTTGACTCGGACCCGGCCCTTTGAGTCTTTGGCCAACTCACCACATTTATGGCCAACACGAAATCCGCCATCAAAGCCGCCCGACAGGCCCAGCGCCGCGCCGTCCGAAACCGAGCCGTCGCGACGACCCTGAAGACTTTGCACAAGAAGCTGGCCACCGCAGCCGCCGCGAAGGACGCGAAGGCCGCGCGGGAGGCCGGGATCGCCTATGTGAGCGCGATGGACAAGGCGGTGAAGAGCGGAGTGGTGCATCGCAACACCGCCGATCGGGCCAAGGCGCACGCTGCGCCGCACATTTTCGCGAAATAATCGCGAACGGCCCGGGCCGATCGATCCGCCTCGCAGGTCGCTCCTTTCGACCCAGCCTTTTCGATTTCCGGCTCGCGGTTGCCCACCGCGGGCCTTTTTTGTGGACCGTGGTTCCCGCTCCGCCCAGCGTCCGGCGCCGTTTCCTTCCCTGGGACCGCCCACTTCTGCCCCAAATCGTGGAGGAACTGGCGGAGGGCTGGGACCGCTCGGGCCCGCTGGATCTTTCGCGGATTCTCGCCATCGTGCCCACCCGGCAGGCAGGCCGGAAATTGCGGGAGGCTCTGGCCGTGCACGCGGCAATCGCGGACCGCGCCGCGTTTCCCCCGCGGGTGCTTACGCCGGAGGGGCTCCTCAACGTCGATCTGCCGGACGCGGCGCCGAGGCTACGCTCGATCCTAGCCTGGACCGACGTGCTGCGCCGGGCGCACCTGGAGGAGTTCCGGGACGTGTTCCCGCTGGATCCGCCGTCGCGGCCTTTCACGTGGGGGCTGCGGCTCGCGCAGCAGTTCATCGCGCTTCAGGCGAATCTCGCGGATATCGGATGGCGGATATGCGACCTGGGGCGCGCGACGGAGTCAGGCGATATTCCGGAGGCGGAACGGTGGCGCGCGTTGGCCGTGCTCGAGCGCCGGTACGACGCGGCGTTGGCCGCGGAGGGCCTTCGGGACGCGCAGGCGGCCAAGATCGCGGCGGCGGGGCACGCCGCCGCGCCCGCCGGTATCGAACGGATTCTCGTGCTGGGGATCCCCGACCCGATCCCCCTCGCGCTTAACGCGCTAGCCGGGCTGGCGCTGTCAGTGCCGGTCGAGATTCTGGTTTTCGCTCCGTCGGGGGAGACGGGAGCCTTCGACGAATGGGGAAGGCCGATCGAAAGCGTCTGGGCGGAACGTCCCTTGGCCTTAGGCGACCTGCCTTCGCGGCTTCGGCTCGAAGCCGATCCCGAGGCGCAAGCCGAAAGGATCGCGGCCCTGGTCGAAGCTTACGGGGCCGAAGATCCAGCAGCCGATCATCCGACCGGAACGCTGGCGGTCGGAATCGTGGATCCCGAGCTGTTCGCACCGATCGAGAGCGGCCTCGCGCGCGTGGACCGGCCCGCGTTCAATCCCGAGGGCCGCCCCTGGCGCGAGGGCGGACTGTACGCCCTGCTCGCAGCGGCTGCCGGCCTGCTCCGGGATCCGTCGTTCGCCGCGGTTGAGGCGCTCGCGCGCCATCCGGACTTCCTGGCCCACGCGCGGCACCGGATCGGCAGCCGGTTTTCCGCCGCGCGCTGGCTCGCCGGCCTCGATGAACTGCGCGCGCGCCACCTTCCGGCGGATCTCCCGGCGGCGCGCGCCCACGCCCCGGGGCTCCCGGGTTTTCCCGAATTGGCTCCGGGATTGGCCGTCGTCGCCGATTTCCGTGATATCCTCCGGGTTCCGGATTTCGCCGTCGGCGTAGTCCGGGCCC
>JBOHXF010000519.1:0-6104 GCA_050737455.1 Opitutaceae bacterium
TCCGGGGCCAGTTCACGATGGACGCGAGAGTTGGCCATTTCAGGGTCGGGTCGGGCCAGTGATGCCGGCGCCGGCCGACGCGAAGGCGATGAGGCCTGGTTTGCCCGAAAGAATCGACCGGATGGGCTGAGCGATGTCGGTCGCCGCCTGCCCGGCGGCCGCCACCTGGTAAAGGAGCGGATGAAAACGATGGCGGTTCTGGCGATCGACAAGAGTGATCCGCGCCGGGCCCGGCGGAAATCGCTTGAAGAAGGACAGGCCGCCGAAACCCACGCCGAATACGACGATGTTCAGAAGCCCCTCGGTGGAGCGGGCGCCCGCCTTTCGATCGATCATCCTGGGTTCGGAAGCCATGGAAAAGGTTTAGCCGTCACACCCACGAGCGCCTTGATGGCCCTCCATCACCGGCGCGAAAACCCGGACCCGGCTCGGCCGCTCGCGGCGAGGCCTCCGTTTCGGGCGGCTCAAGGGTCCCGGCCTCCTTCCGAAAGGCGACCGACGGCAGATTCCAGCCGTTGATCGTCACGACAGCCAAGGTCAAATCGAACCGTTCGCGCTCTTTGAACTGTTGCCGCGCCAGATCGTAAACTCCATCGGGAACCCGGGCTTCATGCACCAACGCGACTGCTTCCGCCCATGCCCGCGCCGTACGCTCGTGGTCCGTGTAGAACGGCGCTTCATGCCGGGCGCATAGGGCGTACGTCCTCTGTTCGGTTTTCCCGGCCCTTCGCGCATCCTTGGTGTGCATATCGGGGCAAAAAGCGACTTAGGTCCGGTGCAAAAACAACTCCGAATTTTCTACCGACATGAGTATTGGTCTCCGGAGAGGCATTTTGGCAGCATTACGCGCCCTGCACGTGAGTTATTTTTGCATAATCCCTTACTTGACGACGAGGCTCACTCTCCGCACTTTTGGAATAGCATATAGCGCCACAAGTCCAGGATGAAATTTGAAACGCCGAGAGGGAGAGGGATATCGCGCAATTGGACGACTTTGCGTTGAAGGTCGTCGAGTTGGGGCTGGAAGGTTTGGAGGAGGGCTCCATGGCGAAGGATGCAATGGAGCTGGAGGGGCTGGAAGAGGTCGAGAATGCGCTCGGTGGCGGGTGCCCGGCAGTCGCGCCCTTCGGGATCGAGAGGCAGGGACTCGATTTTGGCTTTGGCCACACGATCCGAGCGCCGGTCCGATTCTCGCGGGTTGCCTGCACCAGCTCTTCGGGGGCCCGGCGCCGCCTCATGCGCATCGATCCGTCCTGATCGGGAGCCCGCAGCGACAGCGAGGCGGACGGGGTTCCAGCAGGATATTTCCTGGCATGCATACTCTGTCGGAATAGATTGATTCCGCTGTGGCCGCGCCGACGCCTGCTCAATCTGCCCTGACCGACGATCTCCGTCGCACGGTCTTGGTCGCCAGTTTACGCCGGTGCCAAATCTTCGCCGGCTTGCCCCACGAGGATCTCGGCGCGGTGGCCGAATGCTGCGCCGTCCGCCCGCTGGACAAAGGCCAAACCCTCTTCTGCGAAGGCGAGCCCACAGGCGGCTTTTACGTGGTGCAGGCGGGGAGGGTCTGCATTTCTCGGCTCACCGCCGACGGAAAAGAGACGATCCTCTCGGTTTTCGCCGCACCGGAAAGCTTCGCCGAAGCCACGCTCGGCACGATCGAACACTATCCGGCCAATGCCAGGGCGCTGGAACCATCGCAGGTGATCCTCGTGAGAAAGGCCCCCTTTCGCGATCTCATCCGCCGCAAGCCGGAATTCGCGTTTCGCATGCTCGCTTCGATGGCGATGCATTTGAAGCATCTGGTCCAAACTCTGCCGGACCACCGCCATATCGAATCGAGGCTGGCCAGCTGGATCTTGCGGTTCAGCCCCGCCGCCGCCGCCGGTTGCCCCGCAGTGTTCGTCCTGCCCATGCCCAAGAAGATTCTGGCCGGGCAACTCGGGACGACGAGCGAAACGCTCTCGCGGACTTTCGCTCGGTTCGCCAAGGACCGCATCCTGTGCGTCACCGGACCCAAGATCGTCGTCCTCGATTCGACCGGGCTGCAGAACTGCGCGAACCGCGGGTGAACCCCTTGAACGGGCATCCACGACCATGCGGACGACGGCATTGGATCGGGCGGAGCGCGGAGGGCCGGAGCCTTCATGATCGTCGGCGACCAATCCGGCTTCATTGGTGGCCCGTTTTGCCGCGATCATGGGCCGCGGGGGAATTCGGCATCATCGCGCCGGCCGTTGTTCGGTCCAGAGCCCGTCTGCGCGGGCGATCCGAAGGATCCGCGTCGCCACGGCCGCATCCTTCCAACGGAACTCGACCCACTCGGGCGCGACCCGATAACCGGACCAGAACGGAGGGCGGGGAACCGGGACGCCTTGAACGACGCTCTCGGGCCCGCCGGGGTTCGATCGTCACGCCCGCGCCTGCGCGGCCCGGGAGAGATCCCGAAAATATTGGTCGGCTTCGCCTTCCGGTATCCGATCCACCCAGCCGCGGATCCGGACCTGCCGCCCAAGCTTCTGCCAATGGAAACAAAGCTTCGCCGGTGGATTGGCGCGCAATTCCGCCGTTTTGGCGCTTTGGAGGTCCGTGCAAACGACGAAGCCGCGCCCGTCGATGTGGCGCAACGTCACCATGCGGACGTCCGGATCGTCCTCACGGTCCACCGTGGCCAGGGCCACGGCGAGTGGCACGGCTTCCCCGGCCGAAACCGCTTCAGCCAGCCACGCTTCGAATTTCAGAATGAGATCGGACCGGAATTCATCCTGACCGCATACGCCGGCCGCGGCCGGTTGGGCAGTCGAAAGGATCATGGTTCAACCTTTCCTTAAACGCTTACGACGTTTCCCGCCGGATGGCGCACCGCCGTTCGCCAGCTTCCGTCCGGCAGTTCCTCGGAGGAACACTCGAAACCCTGCTCCTCGAACACCAGGTGAAGCTTCACCGGCCGCTTTTTGGTGCGGACATATTGCGGCACGTCCCACGGGATCGCCGCCAGGGCGGCGAGCAGGGCATCGACGAGCTTCGACGGTTCGGAAATCCGTGCGTCGAGTTCGGCAGGCTCGGTTCGATCGGGGAGGATGGTTTTCATCTTGCGTGCAGAATAGTCGATTGGAGCCCGGCGCGCCTTGACGGCGGTCAAAACGAGCGCATCTATCTCGAGGGGCGCCATCGCGCCCGATTGCGTCGACCGGGCAGCCGCGCAGCGCCTCTTCCGCGAGTTCGATTTCCTCGGACGTGCCCGCCTGGCGAGCGGCGAACGACCAGGCGCTGTCGTCGTGGCGGGCAAAGATGCCCGGCGCGGTGCTGCGGCACGGGTCGCAGTCGATGCAGCTCGCATCGACGTAGTAGGCGCCGGGGGCATTCTGCGGGACTCGGTCTCTGAGATCGGCCATGGTTGGGTGCTCCTTTTCGCCCCTATTGTATCCGGACTCGCCTTACGCGTAAAATTCATTAAATCCATGGACTCATACAATCCATGAATGACTTTCTCCGCACGGCGCCCTTCGATCTCTATGAGTTGACCCTGTTCCATCTCGTGGCCCGGCAGCGCAGCTTCACCAAGGCTGCGGAGTTGGCCGGGCTCACCCAGAGCGCCGTCACCCGGCAGGTGCAGGGGATCGAATCGGCGCTGGGATTGGACCTATTCGAGCGCACCACCCGGAGCGTGCGTCTCACCCCCGCCGGACAGGCCCTCTGGCGGGAGTCCGGCCGCCTGCTCGGCGAGGTTGACCAGACCCTCGCGTTGCTTCGCGAGGAATTTGGCGGCGCCAAGAAGATGATTCGGGTCGGCGTTTCGCGATCGGTGGGCCTGGCGTACCTGCCGGGGTTCTTCCATGCCAACCTTCGGCGGCTTCCCCAGGTCGGGTATCGCGTCGCGTACCAGGCGAGTGAGGAGATCATCTCGGCCCTGGAGACCAATGAACTCGATGTGGGGGTCTTTGCGCCGCCGCCGCGGATGCCCGCCACAGTGCGCGTGACCCACCG
The DNA here is from genome assembly GCA_050737455.1 of Opitutaceae bacterium. Lineage (GTDB taxonomy): Bacteria > Verrucomicrobiota > Verrucomicrobiia > Opitutales > Opitutaceae > Palsa-1447. The sequence goes on from JBOHXF010000519.1 coordinate 3,988, forward strand.
GTTCAACGACACCTTCACCCTCATCGCCTCGCCGCCGGCCGCGGCCGATTTCGAGGCGAACGCCGCGACTCCTGCCAAGCGCGCCGCGTGGCTCAACCGGCAGGACTGGCTGCTCATCGACGAACGGACCAACACCGGCCGGCGCTTGCAAAGCTGGCTCAGGCGCCAGGGCTGCCGGGTGGAGCCGGCCATGCAACTCGACAGCTTCGATCTTATCGCAAACCTGGTGGCCCTTGGCATGGGCGCCTCGGCGGCGCCGATCCGCGCCTTGGCACTCTACCATTCGAGGCGCGCGCTGCGGCGGATCGCCTGGCCGGATCGGTTCGTCCGCGAACTGGTGGTCGCGGTACGCCGTCACCGGAAGCTGCCGGAACATCTTTCCCGGTTCATCGACAACGTGCTTTTTTGAGGGTCTCGGCGCCGCCCATCTGCGCCCGCCGGCCCGTCAGCACCGTGCCAAGATGCGCCGGCGCGCGACCTGTTTTGGTGTCATCGGCGTCGTCCGGGGTCAATTCACGATGGACGAGAGGGTTGGCCATATCACGTTCGGGTCGGGCCATTGATGCCGGCGTCAAAAGGAGTCACGTGGATGATGCGAGCGCCGCGTTTGTAGGTCAGGTAAGAATAGGTCCAGCTCAGGAGCACGGAGAGCTTGTTGCGGAATCCGACCAGAAACACGAGATGCACCAAGAGCCACGCGAGCCACGCCGGATATCCCGTCAAATGCCCCCTTCGGATTATCGCGACCGCTTTCGACCGGCCGATTGTGGCCATGGTCCCTCTATCGCGATAGACAAACGACGCCCGCTGCCGGCGCTCGCCGCCTGGCGTAAGGTCGCGAACGATCGTCCGAACGACATGGCGCGCCATCTGGATCGCGGCGGGCGAGACACCGGGAACCGCCACACCCTTCGCATCGACCAGACTTGCGATATCGCCGACGGCAAATACTTCCGGATGGCCTGGAACGCTCAGGTCGGATCGAATGAGAATGCGGCCGGTTTTGTCCGTTTGGGCATCCACCTGCCGCACGATGGGATTGGCCTGGATCCCAGCCGCCCAAACGATATTGCAGCATCGCAGCAGGCTTCCGTCGGGAAATTCTACCTCGTTGCGGCGGATCGACTGAACCCGGCAATTGCGGCGGATCTCCACGCCAAGCGCCTGCAACTGTCTCTCGGCGCTTTCGGCCAAGTCGCTGGGCAATGTCCCGAGGACACGGGGGCCCGCTTCAACGAGGACGACCCTGGCCTGCCTCGGGTCGATGCGGCGAAAATCCCGCGCAAGCACATATCGGGAAAGTTCGGCGAAAGCTCCGGCCAATTCCACGCCCGTCGGGCCGCCGCCGATCACGGCCATGGTCATCAACTGCGCTCGGCGGGCCGGGTCGGGCTCGGATTCGGCCCGTTCAAACGCCAGCAACACCTCGCGTCGGATGCGCAGCGCATCCTCGAGGGACTTCAGGCCCGGTGCGAACTGCGCCCACTCCGGGTGCCCGAAATACCCGGTGACGCCGCCAAGCGCGATGACCAGATAGTCGTACCGCAGGGTCGCACATTCGAGAAACACCTGGCGCGTGGCCAAGTCGAGGCCGACGGCGCTTTCCATCAGGACGGTGACGCCCGGTTTGCCGGCAAGGATCGACCGGATGGGCTGGGCGATGTCGGTCGCTCCCAGTCCGGCCGACGCCACCTGGTAAAGGAGCGGTTGGAAAAGATGGTGGTTCTGGCGATCGACGAGCGTGATCCGGGCCAGGCCTGGGGGAAATCGCTTGCAGAAAGACAGGCCGCCGAAACCCGCGCCCAATACGACGATGTGCGGAAGCCCTTCGGTGGCGCAGGCTCCCGCCTTTCGATCGATCATTTTGGGTTCCGACGCCATGCGGCAAGCTTCGCCGTCACATCCGCGGGCGCCTTGATGGCCCTCAACCGACGGCATGAAAGCCCGGACCTGGCTCATCCGCTCGCGGCGAGGATCCCGCTCCGGTCGGATCGTAGGTCCCGGCCTCCTTCCGAAAGGCGACCGACAGCCGATTCCAGCCGTTGATCGCCACGATCGCCAAGGTCAGATCGACCAGTTCCCGCTCATTGAACTGTTGCCGCGCCAGATCGTAAATC
>JBOHXF010000520.1:0-6438 GCA_050737455.1 Opitutaceae bacterium
AGGGTACCCACCTCCGCCCGCGAGTCAAGGGCACGGCCCGCGGCAACTGCGTGCCGCTCCGCGGGACTCAACGAGCGCCGGTCACGGCTTCGGCCGTCCGGCGGGCCGCCGCGAGGCAGTCGGGGACGGAGATTCCGGTGCGGAAGCTGCCCAGGACGGCGAGGCCGGGGAAGGCCCGTTCCGCGTCGGCCAGCCGGGCAAGGATCGCGGCGTGGCCCAGGTTATACTGGGGGATGGCCTCCGGCCAGCAGGCGGCCCTAAGAAACACCGGCTCGCCGTCGATCCGCAGCAGGCGGCGCAGCGGATCCCGGGCGGCGCGCCAGAGTGCGCCAGCGTCCGGCTGCGCCTGGCCGGGCTGCAGCGCTCCGCCGAACATCACCGTGACGGCCGCGTGGTTCTCGGGCGCGCGGCCGGGGAAGAGCGCCGAGGAGAAGATCGCTCCGAGAAAAGGGAGCCGCTCCGAGACTGGGGCGAGGAAGCCGAAACCGTCCAGCGGATGATGGATGGACCGGGCCTCGAAGCCCGCGAAGAGCGAGGCGACCGGGGGCCGTTCGAGCCCGCCTAGGAACGAGAACGGCCGGTCGCCGACCGGGCCCACGGCGAGGCCGGCCAGCGCCTGTGCGGGAAGGGCGGATATGATATCTGTGAAGCTCTCACGCCAGCGCGATCCCTCTCCATCGCGGCCCTCCGCCGTCCAAAGCCCGTCCGCCTCCGACAGCCGCTCGACAGCGCGGCGGGTGGAGAGGGTTCCGGACGGGAGCGCCGCTTCGAGCGCCTCCGGGAGGCGCTCGATCCCCCCACGGAAGGAGATGATTCCTGGAAGGCCGGGCAATCCGTGGCGGCGGCGCTCGCGGGCGGAGCGGAGCTGCGCGCGGAGAAGCGAGCCGCTTTCCCGCGCCATCGCCCACAGCCGGGGAAAGGCCGCCGGCGCCGAGAGGCGGTCCGGGTCGCCGGCGCAAAAGCCGGCAACGAAAGGCTGGGCCACGATGCGCAGCGCCTCGGCTCCGAAATGGTCCGTCACGAACGCGGTGAAGCTCATGTCGTCGGGCAGAAGGCCCGGCCTTCGCCGCAGTTCGGCGAGAATCCGCAGCTTCGCCCACGGGGAGAACAAGCGCGAGCCAAACAGCGCCTGAGGGGTGAGCGGAAGCGGAACGAGACGCCGCCGCGCGACCAGATAACGCCGCTTGGCGGAAGGGGAGGCGGCCTCCCGTTCCTCGGCCAGATTCAGTTCCCGGATGAGCCCGCACACCTCGGGGGTTTCCTGGATCGAGTTCGGCCCATCCTCGGCCAGCCAGCCCTCCTCCATGTGGGTGCGGAGCATGCCGCCGCACCGGTCGGACCCCTCGAAGAGCCGGACCGCGCACCCGCGCCGGGATAGGTGGTAAGCTGCGGCGAGTCCCGTGATCCCGCCCCCGAGCACCGCGATGCGCCTCGCCGCCATGGCCTCCGCGCGCGGGTCAGCTCCAGGCGCGGACCGTCTCGACGAGAGCCTGCACGCACTCGATCTTCGCGTCCGGCAGGATGCCGTGCCCCAGGTTGACGATATGGCCGGGGCGCCCGCGCATGCTTTCGAGGAGCCGCCGCCCTTCCCGGCGGACCACCTCCTCCGATGTGTTCATGAGGACGGGATCGAGATTGCCCTGCACGGCGACCGGGGCCCGGCGCTGCAGGCGTTCGTGGGCCGCCGCGAGGTCGGTCGCCCAATCCAGTCCCAGCACCCGGATGCCGGCCGCGGCCTGCGCCGCCTCCTGTCCGGAGGTGGCTTTGGCGAACAGGATGACGGGAACCGCCGGCGGAAGCGCCGCCACGATCCGTCGGATCCATTGCAGCGACCCCGCCTCGTAGTCGACCGCCGCGAGGGCGCCCCCCCACGAGTCGAAGATCTGGATGGCGTCGGCCCCCGCCTCGATCTGCAGCCGGAAATACGCGATCAGCGCCTCGGTGAGCTTCTCCATCAGAGCCTCGAAGTCTGCCCGGGCGGAGTAGAACAGACCCTTGATCCGCGCAAAATCGTCGGAGCTGCCGCCTTCGACCATGTAGGTTGCGAGCGTCCAGGGAGAGCCGCCGAATCCGAGCAGGGCCTTGGACGTTCCCAGCTCGCGCTTGAGCAGGCGAAGCGCGTCCGCCACATAGCCCAGCTTTCCCGCAGCCTCGCGGCCCGAGGCGAGCCGGCGGATCTGGGCTCCGTTCTCCAGCCGATGTTCCATCTGGATTCCGCCTTCGTCCCGGAACCGGTACCCCTGGCCCAATGCTTCGGGCACCACCAGGATGTCCGAGAACAGGATGGCGGCGTCGAAGGGGAACCGCCGCACCGGCTGGAGCGTGACCTCCGCGGCGAGTTCGGGGGTGCGCACCATATTCAGGAATCCGTGCTTGGCCTTGAGTTCCCGGTACTCGGGGAGGTAGCGGCCGGCCTGCCGCATGATCCAAATCGGCGGGCGGTCGAGGGCGCGGCAGGCGCAGGCGGCGAGAAAGCGTTCGCGGGAGGTCATTTAAGAGGCTGGAGGAGGGGGTCGGTTGGAAAGTTCAGCCGTCGGCGCGTCGGGCCCCCGTCGGCGCTTGGCCGTCCAGCCAGTCGCGCGGCCGGAGAAAATCCTCGTAAAGGCGGTCTTCCGGGCTGCCCGGTTCCGGCTTCCAGCCGTAATCCCACCGCACGAGCGGTGGCAGGCTCATCAGGATCGACTCCGTTCGCCCTCCGCTTTGCAGACCGAACAGCGTGCCGCGATCCCATACCAGATTGAACTCCGCGTAGCGGCCGCGACGGCGCAGTTGGAACCCGCGCTCGCGCTCGCCGTACGGCGTGCCCATGCGCCGGCCGACGATGGGCCGGTACGCGGCGAGATAGGAGTCGCCCACCGCCCGGGCGAGCGCGAACGAGCGTTCGAAGCCCAGTTCGTTGAAATCGTCGAAAAAGAGCCCGCCGACGCCCCGGGCCTCGGCCCGGTGCTTCAGAAGGAAATATTCGTCGCAGGCGCGCTTGAACCGTTCGTACAGAGCCTCGCCGAACGGCGCGAGCGCGAGGCGGGCCGTCTGGTGCCAATGGATGGCGTCCTCCGCGAATCCGTAGCAAGGCGTGAGATCGAATCCGCCGCCGAACCACCAGATCGGCGCATCGCCTCCGGGGTCGGAAACGAAGCAGCGGACGTTGGCGTGGCTCGTCGGAACGTAGGGATTGCGCGGATGGGTCACGACCGAGACGCCGAGGGCCTCCCAGGGTTTGCCGGCGAGGCGCGGGCGATGCGCGGAAGCGGAGGCCGGCAGCGCTTCGCCGCGGACGTGGGAAAAGGCGACCCCCGCCTTTTCGAAAACGCGGCCGTCGGCGAGGACGCGCGTGCGGCCGCCGCCGCCTTCCGGGCGCTCCCAGGCGTCCTCGCCGAAGCGGCCGCCCTGATCCTCGGATTCGAGGCCGTCGCAAAGGGCGTCTTGCAGCGACAGCAGGTAGCGGCGCACCGCCGCCGGATCGGGAAGGTCGGGAAGAAGGGGAGGCATCGGGTTCAAGCCGCAAGCTTCATGGCAATCCTAATCCGGCGCGACGGCCACGCCGCGCCGGCCGCGGGCGAACTCCAGGACGCGCGCCGCCGCGCCGTGGCGGGGGCTGAACACGGCCGAGAACAGGAAGACGGCTCCGAGGCAGAGCACGATCGAGGCTCCGCTGGCGACGCCCGCATAGAAGCTGAGAAGGATGCCGGCGAACGAGCAGACGAGAGCGATGGCGACCGCCACCCCGAGGAGGCGCCGAAAATGGTCGCACCATAGATAGGCGCTTACCGCGGGCAGCAGGAACAGCCCCAGCGCCAGCACGACCCCCATCGTCTGAAGGGCGGCGACGAGATTGAGCACGGTGAGCGCGAGCAGCCCGGAATGTGCCAATCCGCCACGCCCTCCGATCGCGCGGTGAAAGATGGGATCGAAGGTCTCGAGAAGGATGGTCCGATAGCCGGCGGCGAAGACCAACAGAGTGAACCCGCTGATCGCTGCGGCGAGCCTCAAGTCCGCGGCCGACACGCCGAGCACGCTGCCGAAGAGGAAGTCGGCAAGGCTGAGGCGGGTGGGCACCCGGCTCAGCAGCGCCACGCCCGAACCGAAGAAGAGCAGGAAAAGGGAGCCGAAAGCGGCATCCTCCTTGATCCGGGTGAGCCGGCTGAGAAGCGCGCTGCCGAGCGCGGTGAGCAGGCCCGCGATGAGCGCGCCGATAAAGAGAGCCACGGGCCTCGGACCGAAAACGATCCACGCCAGGGCGATCCCGGGAAGGAGCGAATGGGACAGCGCATCTCCCATCAGGGCGAGCCGCCGCAGAACGAGAATGCTCCCGATCAGCCCGCCGCTGACGCTCAACAGGGCGGCCGACAGCAGGGCCCGGCACATGAAGCTGTAGTGAAAGGGCGCGACGATGGCGTGCAGGGTCATGGAGTCCCGGCTAGTGGCCGGCGGCGGGCGCTTCGGGAGCGGCGGAATCGGCCGGCCGCCCCGCCTGATACGTCTCTTCGAGCGCACCCGGCCGCAAGACCGAATCGACGAGCCCGGAGGCGATCATCCGGGTGTTCAAGAGGACGGCATGGGAAAAGGAGCGCCGGGCAATATCGAGTTCGTGGATGGCGGCGAGCACGGTCCTTCCCTGGTCCTTCCAGCTTCGCAGAATGCCCCGCAGCTCGGCCGTCGCTGCGAAATCAAGCCCGGCAAAGGGCTCGTCCAGGAGGAAGATGTCCGCGCCCTGGGCGAGCGCGCGCGAGAGAAACACCCGCTGCTGCTGTCCCCCGGAGAGCTGGCGGATCTGCCGCTCGGCGAGCTTCGCCAGCCCGAGCTCGGCAAGCGCTCCGTCCACCAGGGCGCGGTCCGCGCGGCCCATCCGCCGCCAGCGCCCGAGCGCCGGATAGCGCCCCTGTTCAACCACTTCCCGGACCGTGATGGGAAAGTCCCAATCGATCGCCTGCCGCTGGGGGAGATAGGCGAGGCGGGGAAGGGCGTGCTGTGGATGGGAGTCGCCTATCCGGATTTCGCCGTGGACCATCGGCGCCCAGCCGAGGCAGGCCCGGAGGAACGTGCTCTTCCCGGCCCCGTTGGGGCCGAGGATGGCCGTCAGGCTGCCGCACGGAATGTCGACCGTGATCCGCTCCAGCGCGATCGCGCGGCCGTAGCGGACGCTCACGTCCCGGAATCGTACGATTGCGGGTTCGGAATGGAGGTTGGGCTCGGCGGCCATGAGAACGACGGATCGAGCCTCGAACTTAAGTCCGCGGCGGCCTTATGGCACGGAGAAATGAATCGCCGGCTCAACCGACGCGGCGGCGGCCGGCGCGTACGCGCTCGCGGCGGGAGCCAGCGGCACCGGGACGACCGGCACGGCGGCGGAAACCGGAGCGATCGAGGCGCGAAAGGGATGGGTGGCGAATCCGAGGTCGAGCAATTGCGCGGCCTTGATGTCCCGGTCCCGCGGATCGGGAGAATCCATGACGACGACAATGATGCGCCGGCCCTGCCGCTCCGCGGTCGCAGTGAGGCAAAAACCGGCTCCGCGGGTGTAGCCGGTCTTCAGACCGTCGACGCCCGCGACCCGGCCCAGCAGATTGTTGTGGTTGTGCATGGGCGTGGGCGGAAACCGGACGCCCACGCCAAACAGCCGGGAGCGGACGGAGGTGTACTTGAGGATGTTCGTATGCCGGATCAGGTAGCGCGCCAGGATCGCGTAATCGCGGGGTGTGGACAGATCGCCGTCGGCGATCCGGTGGCTGGGGACAGGCAGGCCGTTCGGCGTCCGGTACACGGTCCGCGTCATCCCGAGTTCGCGCGCCTTCCGGTTCATGAGCTCCACGAACGCGGGGATCGAGCCCGCGGTCCTCAGGGCGACGGCGTACGCGGCGTCGTTGGCCGACTGGATCATCATCGCGTAAAACAGCTCGTCGATCGTGAAGCTTTCGCCGACGCGCAGCCCGACGTGGGTGCTGTCGCCCAACTGGCCGACCCGCGCGTCGGCGGGGGTCACCCGCACGAGGGTGCCCAGGCTCAGCACGCCCGAGCGGATGCGGTCCTGCGCGACGGCGAAGGTCATGAGCTTGACCATGCTCGCAGGCGGGCTCATCTCGTCGGCGTGGTCGGCGAACAGCACCGCGCCCGTGCCGGCGTCGACCACGATCGCGCCCTTGTAGACGGGCGGCCGCGGCAGGCGGCCGTGCCTCGGGCGGGCGGGCAGGCGAGGCAGGGCGAGGGCGGCGAAGGAAAGAAGGAGCGCGGCGGTTTTCCAGGTAATCATGCGGGCGGCAGGTCGTGAAGTTTGAGTTCCGGATTTTTCTCGACGAAATAGCGCAGCGTCCAGTCGTTTGGGAAAAAAACCACCGGCCGGCCCGCCGAATCGGCCCCCAGGCTGACGCCGCTCGCGAGGACGAGGGACGAAGGGGACTCGAGCGCGGGATGCGGCGAGAGCCAGCGCAGAAGGGTCCAGGG
>JBOHXF010000521.1:0-8990 GCA_050737455.1 Opitutaceae bacterium
TCGTAGACGTACTTCCCGAAATCCATGATCCGGCACACCGGAACCGGCTGGGCCGTGGGCGCCACCTCGACCAAGTCGTATCCGACGTCGAGCGCCAGATTGATGGCCTTGTGGGTGTCCATGATGCCGAGTTGCTTGCCCTCGGGGGAGATCACCCGGACCTGCGGCACCTTGATGCGGTGATTGCGCCGGATGGCCGCGAACGGATCGAAATTGCGACGGGCGTAGGACCCGGACCGGCTGCCGCTGGCGGAGGGAAAAGAATTGGCCATCAAAAAGTTTGTGATCGAGGTATCAGGCGGGCTGGGGATATCGCCCCAAACGGCATGAATGACAATATCTAATTGCGGTTGTGCCTTGCGCTCCGGGCACGGTCTCTCGCCCCGTTCAAACGCTGAAGCTTTCGCCGCACGAGCAGCTCGCCTTGGCGTTCGGGTTCGTGAACTTGAACCCGCCGCCGATCATGCGGTCGGAAAAGTCCACCACGGTGCCTTTGAGATAGAGGGCGGTCCTCGAGTCGACGAGAACGGCGCTCCCGCCCGTCCGAACGAGGATGTCGCCCGGCTTGGGTTCGGCCGTGAATCGGAGCTTGTAGGCCAAGCCGTTGCACCCGCCGCCGCTGATGGCGATTCGGAGGTAGTCCCCCTGCCGTTCGCGGGCGATCAGCGCCCGCACCTTTCCGCCGGCGGGGCCGGTGAGGCTGACCAAAGTCTCGTTCCCTTCCCGGACCTTGACCGGGAGCGGGCTTGCGGGCGGCGACTCCATTGGCATCATTCAACGTGAGGATGATGGCAAGTGGGGCCAAACGCAATCCTAGCCACCATGATCCTCGCCGGGTCGCATGAGGCGCCCCGCCCAACTTACAGCGTTGGAAAAGCTTTTGGAACTCGCTCGCCCGGTTCCAGCCAGCGTGTAACCGGTTCCATGGTCGGGGCTCGTGCGCACATGGGCCAGCCCCAGCGTGACGTTCACCGCCTCGTCGAAGTCCACAAGCTTGAGGGGCGCGAGGCCTTGGTCGTGATAGAGGGCGACGACCACATCGAACTCCCCCTTGGCGTGCCTTGCGAACAGGGTGTCGGCGGGCTCCGTCCGCGAGAGACCCGGATAGTCCGCGCGAAGCCGGTCCAGGATCGGATCGACGATTTCGATCTCCTCACGCCCCAGCAGCCCCCCTTCGCCCGCATGCGGATTGAGCCCGCAAACGCCGATCTTCGGCCGCGCGATCCCGTCTTTTCTCGCCAGGACGCCGGCTGCGGCGATGGTCCGCGCGAATCGCGCCAGGCTGAGCTGTCCGGGCACCTCGCGCAGCGGAATGTGCCAGGTGAGCAGGGCGATCCGCAGGCGCCCGCCGCAGAAGGCCATCGTGGGCTCGCCGCCCCAGCGCGCCGCGAAGAATTCGGTGTGGCCCGGAAAGGGCCAGCCGAGGTCCGCGAGCCGGGCCTTGCTGACGGGACCGGTGACGACCGCCCCGAACTCACCCTTTCGACAGCCTTCGGCGGCGCGCTCGATGGCGGCCCAGGCGACGAGCGCGCCCTCCCCGTCCGGCTTCCCGGGCACAGCCGCGTAGCCCTCCAGGCCGACCGGGACGCTGACTCCGATCCGGATCCCCTTCGCGGACAGGCTTTCAAGCCACCGCGGTGGGCCCACGACGGCGACTCCCGCAGCCCCGCCGGGATGCTCCCGCAGCCAACTCTCGATGATGTCGGGCCCCACGCCCGCGGGATCGCCGCACGTGAAGGCGATCGGACGTCCGGACTGCGGCGCGGCGCGGCTCATGCCTCGGCCCCGGCCGGATCCGCTCTTTGGGGCGATCGGGCGAAGCCCCTGACGCCTCCCGAGAAAAATTCCAGGAAGCGGCGGGCCTCCGGCGCCGAATAGGCGCCGCTCGCCAAGGCAGCCGCCGCGAGTTCACGGATTTCTCCCCGGCCGAAGTAGACCGCTCGGAACGCCTCCTTGAGCTGGCGGATCGTCTCGCGGGGGAAGCCCCAGCGCTTGAGTCCCACGAAGTTGAGCCCCACGACTTCGTCACGCTCGGCGACGAGTCCGAAGGGGGGCAGATCGAGCGAGCAGCGCGCGCCTCCGCCCACCATGCACCGCTCGCCCACCCGGATGAACTGGTGGAAGCCGGCGCCTCCGCCCAGGATCGCGTGGTCGCCCACCGTCACGTGGCCGGCGAGCAGGACCGCGTTCGCCACGATCACCCCGTTTCCCACGGTGCAGTCGTGCGCCAGATGACAGCAGGCCATGAGCAGGCAGTTCGCCCCCACCCGGGTCACCGACCCTTCGTGCGTGCCGCGGTTCACCGTCACGCTCTCGCGGATGCAGGTGTCCGATCCGACGCTCACGGCCGAGGGCGCGCCTTCGAATTTCAAATCCTGCGGGTCGCCCCCGACAACGGCGTACGGATGCACCGTCACGCGATCGCCGAGCATGGCCCATCGCTTCACGATCGCATAAGGATGAATGTGGCAATCGACGCCCAATTCGGCGCCCGGCTCGACGATCGCGGTGGGATGAACGGTGGTCGCCATGAACGGGGGAAATTCAAACTTCGGGGCTTCGCGCCGGCCGGGGCCGGCCGGCCGGGCGGGCCCGATCATCGGGGAGAAAATCGAGCTGCGGGTCGCGAAGCAATTCGTAGTTTTTCAGTATGCGGATCATCTGGAGGGCGTCGCTTTTCCTGTAGCTTCGGTTGGTTTCCACCTTGTCGATGAGATCGAGGAGCATCGAGCGGAACGAGACGATCGCGTCGACCCCCCGGGCCTTCAGGAGCCCGACGCTCTGGGACCGATAGGGCTCTCCGGTCGGCAGCGAGGGCAGGACCAGAACCTTGGTGACTTCGCCGTCGCCCGCATCGGCGGAAAACAGACGCTTGGCCTGACGCAGCACATTTTCCTCCAGAAAGCTGAAGATTTTCTCGGGGGCGCTCCGGAGCATCGCGGGCGTGAACACGTCCGTGTGCCACGGCTTCACCGCGACGAGCGCCCGGTGTATGAACGGCATCTCGGAAGCGAACAGGAAGAAATCCGGCGCGCGGCTGCCCTTCTGCCAGCCTGGATTGTAAACGAGCAGGTCGATCTCCTCATCGCTCGTCTTCTTGCGCGACTGAACCTGGTATTTCCGAACCTGACGGACGAAAAATCCGTTTTGCTCGAAGTACTCGCGGACAATGCCTTCGTCGATGGCGGACATGGGGCCGGCAGGTTAGGGCGCTCTCACGGTGAGCATGGCCGCTTCCGGCAGTCGATCTCTCTTTGAAAACGGGTTCATCTCAATTCAGGATGCGGCTGAGGATTCGCCGGCGATGCCCTAGACCGCCCCGACCGCGCGAAAACACTCGGCCGCCAGGTCGGGCTCCACGTCGTCGCGGGTCAGCGCCTCGCCGATTTTCCTCATTGTGACAAAGCGCCGTTTGCCGGAGCGGACCTTCTTGTCCATCGCCGTCGCATTCATGAGGGCGTCGAGGCCCAGAGGCCGGACAAGCCGCGTCGGCAGACGGGCGGCCGCCAGCGTCCGGCGGACGCGGTCCGCTTCCGCCGCTCCGAAAGGCCCCAACCGCACCGATAGTTCCGCCGCCGCGCAGAGCCCGATGGCGACCGCCTCGCCGTGCAGGTAGACGCCGTAAGCGGCGACCCGCTCGATCGCGTGCCCAAAGGTATGCCCCAGGTTCAGGAGGGCGCGGCCGCCTTGGGCGGCGAGCTCGCGCTCGTCGCCTTCGACGATGCGGACCTTCGCGGCGCAGCAGCGGCGGATGACGCCGGGGAGATCGGGCGAGGAGGGATCGAGAGGCCTCCGCTCGAGCTCGCGGAAGAGCTCGGCATCGCCCAAAAGCCCATATTTGACGACCTCCGCCATCCCCGCCGCGAACTCCCGCGCGGGGAGGGTCTGGAGCGCCGCCGCAGCGGCAAACACACCCCGCGGCTGGTGGAAAGCGCCCGCCAGATTCTTGCCGGCATCGAGGTTGATGCCGGTTTTGCCGCCGACGGAGCTGTCGACCATCGCCAGGAGGGTCGTGGGCACCTGATAATAGTCGATCCCGCGAAGATAGCTGGCGGCCGCGTATCCCGCCAGATCGCCGACGACCCCGCCGCCGAAGGCGAACAACGCCCCGCGCCGGCCCAGGGCCGATTTCGCCAGGAAATCCAGGATGCGGCCGAACTCGGCCAGGGATTTCGAGCTCTCGCCCGGCGGCACAACATAGGTCGGAGCGGCGCCGAAGATCCAGCGAAGGGCGGCATGCTGCGCCTCCGCGACGTTTCCATCCGTCACCACCGCCACCCGCCGGCCTTCGGAGGCCAGGCTCCGGACTTCTGCTTCGATCCTGGCCGTCAGGTCGGCGCCGAAAACAATCGGGTAGCTGCGCTCGCCGAGCGAAACGGTCAGCGCGTCATCCGCGGTCCGCGGAGCGTTCATCTGCACGCGAGGCGAAGCCTCGGGTCGCGCGATTCCGGAACGCCGAGCGAAGCCCGCCGGGAGACCTTCGGAAATTCGCCCGAGACTCGGGCGAAGCCGCCGCGCGCCGAGGAGGGAAACCGGCCGAGGCGGCCCCAAAGGCCCGGCGCCAGCGATTCGCGTCCGTTCCTTCGCGTCGTTTCGATTGAGCTTCGGCCATCTTCGTGAAAATTCCAGGCTGGGAGCATCATGAGGCTAAGGGCCTTGACGAATAGGTCATCCGGCCATGCCTGTCCAGGAGATCGCTGGCCCGACCGGACCGCCAGGTTCGCCGGAGATTGCCGGGCCCGTTCAGGCCCGCGCGTTCGTCTCCTCCCGTTCCGGAACGAGGCGGCGCTTGCGCCGGCTCCGCCAGGCGCGGCGGATCGGATAGCGCACGGCTGCGTGGTAAAAAACGACCACGAGGACAAGCCCGGCCAGGGCGTAAGCCGCGCCTTCAGCCGTGGTGGGCACCGCCGGACGGAAGACCCGCCAGGTCCCCCGGAAGATCCCCGGATCGAGGTGGCGCAGGAACACGAATGGCCGGGCGAAAACCCCCGCCCCTCGGATCGCCGCCTCGTCCCTGGCGAGCACGTTGACGCGCGCGGACGCCTCCCGCACGACGAGTCCGAGGCGGGAGACGGGGGGATTCGCGCTGCCGGCAAGCACACCCGCCCATTGACCCACCGTCAGGCCCGCCTGGGACGCAATCTGCGTGAACTGCTCGAGTTGTCGGCGCGCCTCGTCCAGGTGCCCGCCCAGACGCTGGACGTACTGCTGCATGAATTCCGGGGCCTGCGAAAAGAACACGGCTCCGAGGAGGCACACGGCCCGGTCCAGGAGCCCTTCGATCGCGCGCAAGACCGGGCGAAGCGGGCGCAGGAGGACCATGGGCCGACTCTTCTCCCTTGGGCTGGCGACGGCAAGCCAGCCTTCAATGCGGCCTCCGGTACGCCACCGCCTTCATCATTCATGCGGCCAAAGCCGACGGGCATTGCGCGCTAAAGCCTCCTATCCTCGCAACCGATAATAGGATGGCGCATTTCATCGCGCCTCCGGTGATGCCTTGCACAAATTCTCGTATTTTCCTGTTATATAAATTCTTATATCATTCGGCTGGCTTGGCGCTTGCGGCGGCCGCCTGGGCAAACCCGCCCCCGAGGGCAATCGCGGCCGATCTCCCACCCTTCGCCAAGGCCACCTCGGTCAGCGGAATTTGGAATGTCTCCAAGCATGAAGCGGGGCCGATCCCCTTCAGCGTCGAGCTCACGGTCTACTATTACGACCCGCTCTGGCATGTGCTCTGGGGCAGCTCCGACGGCGCCGTCTTCTTTCTTCCGGTCTCCGGGCATACGCTTCCGCTCGAGACCGGCGAGCGCGTCCGCCTGTCGGGAGATATCGTGTTCGCCGCCGGGCTCGACGGCGATCGCGTCCACGAGACGGTCCTCGATCGCGACGCGCTGCCCGAGCCGGTCGTGCCGAACCCGAATGCGAAAAATCAGATCCCGTGGCTCAACCACTGGGCCCGCATCGACGGGTATGTGCGTTCCCAGACCGAACCTGATGCGAACCACGTTATTTACCGTGTGCTCGCGCACGATCGCCTCATCACCGCCCACATGCGGCTCGACCGCGGCGCGCCGATTCGGCAACTGGTCGGAGCCAAAGTGCGCGTCGACGGCGTTTACGTGCCTGCGATAGACCCCGCCGGACGCCTCCGGGCGGCTGATCTGTGGGTTCCCGGGGGTCGCTATTGCCGGGTGGAAGGCCGGCTCGACGAAGATCCAAGGTTTGCCCTTCCGCTCACGCCGATTGCGCAACTTTCGTCTCTCCCCGCCGGCATGCCGGTTCGCATCGCCGGACGCGTGCAGGCCAGGGAACCCGGCCGGTCGGTCAGCCTTCGTGACGCGGACGGGCAGGTGACGATCGCATCCGAGGATCCGGCCGCGATGGAGCCGGGGGATTACCTGGAGGCGGCCGGACTGCGATCGGGCAACGGCATTGGCGTGACGCTGCGCGACGTGGTCTTTCGCGAACTGCGCGAGGTCCGCCCGGATCTGATGCCCCGAACCGGGATCGGCCGGCTCCGGCTGGCGGCGGAAATCATGACTCTCCGCCCTGAGGATGCCGCGCACGGATATCCGGTGTCCCTGAGGGGATTGGTCATTTGGTCGGACCCGCACGCCAGCTTCTTCTACTTTGAGGACTCCAGCGGAGCCGTCGCCGTGCGCCTGCCGCTTCGTTACGGGGCCGCGCCGGCCCCCGGCAAGCTCGTTTCCATTTCCGGGAGGTCCGCGTACGGGGCGTTCGCGCCCGAAGTGGCTCTCAAAACGATGCAGGGCCTCGGCTGGTCCGTGCTGCCTCACCCCGAGCGGATCACTCTCGAACAGGCGATGACGGGATCGGAGGAGGCTCATTACGTGGAGATCAGTGGTTACGTGGAACGGGTCCAAACCGACGGAAGCTGGACAAGGCTCGATCTCGTCGAGGACACGGGCGAGTTCTCCGCTTACGCCAAGGCCGATCCCGGCCTTTCCAACCTTGTCGGAGCCCGAGTTCGCGTGATCGGCGTGTGCGCCGCCCTGGCAAACGACCGGCATGAACTCACCGGGGTGCGGCTCTGGCTGCCGAGCCCGGACTGCGTGCAGGTCGAGGAGAAGCCGCCCGCCGACCCATTCGTCGCTCCGAACCGGACGATCGCCAGCCTCCGCCAATTCATGGGTTTTCATGCGTTCGACCAGCGCGTCAAGATCCGGGGGGTCGTTGTCGCCGTGTCCCCCGGGCGGTATTTCTGCCTTCAGCAAGGCGATGCGGGGCTGCTCGTGCTGTGCCGCGACCCGCGAGCGCTCAAAGCGGGGTCCTGGGTGGACGTCGTGGGGCTTCCGGGGCACGACGGCAGCCGCCTTGTGCTGCGCGAGGCGATCTGGCGCCGGTTGAACTTCGCCGGACCGGCTCCGGCGGCGCTCGCGATCGCCGACCCCGCGCGGCTGCGGACAAGCGCGGACGAGCGCCTCGTCCGCTTGCGCGCGCAGGTGGCCGAGGCGATGGCGTACCGCGACGGATCGCGGCTCGTGCTGCGGTCGGGATCCGCCCTTTTCGACGGGTTGCTCGCGGGCCGCCGCCCGAAGCATCTGCCGGCGATCGGCAGCGTCGTGGACCTCACGGGCGTTTACGCCCTCCAGTACGACGCGTACCATAAACCGAGCGCTTTCAGCGTCCTTCTGCCCGACGCGTCGGACATCCGCCTCGTCGAGGCGCCCCCGTGGTGGACGGCGGGGCGGGCGCTGGCCGCGGCCTGGGGCCTGGGGCTCTGCGTCCTGTTCGGCGTCGCCTGGGTCGCGATGCTGCGCATCCGGGTCGCGCGCCAGACCCGGCTGATCCGGCGGCAATTGGCGGAGGAGGGCCGCCTGCGCGCCGAGCTGGAGCGGGTGGAGCGGCTTGAGTCGGTGGGGCTCCTCGCCGGGGGCATCGCGCATGACTTCAACAATCTCCTGACGGTTGTCGTCGCCAATCTCGGCCTCGCCGCCATGGGCGACCGCCTGGATCCGGCCGCCCGCCGGCTCATCGCCGACGCCGAACGCGGCGCGATGCGGGCGGCGGAAATCACCGAGCAGCTTCTCACGTTCTCGAAAGGCGGCGACCCGGTGCGGGCGGCGGTCGACCTGCCCGAGGTCGTGCGCGAATCGGCGGAATTCGCCAGCCATGGTTCGAACGTCCGCCACGAGTTCGCGTTCGCCCCGGACCTGCGCCCGGCCGACATCGACCGCGTCCAAATCGGACGGGTCGTGCACAACCTCGTGCTCAACGCCGCGCAGGCCATGCCCGAAGGCGGCACGATCCGCATTTCGCTCGCGAACACCGTGGTCGCCGATGGGGAGATCCCCACGCTGTCCCCCGGCCGCTACCTAAAATTGACGATCGCCGACGAAGGCAAAGGCGTCGCGCCGGATCAGCTTTCCCGGATCTTCGAGCCGTACTTCACGACCAAGCACCGCAATCACGGCCTGGGCCTTGCCACGGTCCACTCCATCGTCGTGAAGCACCAGGGCCGCATTTCGGTGGACTCGGAACCCGGCCGCGGAACCTCCTTCGCCATCTGGCTGCCCGCCGCCGCTGTCCCCGCCGATGCGCCGTCCGCTGCGAAACCGGCCGGTTCGGCGCGCGGGCTCCGGCTCCTCTTCATGGATGACGAGGAGCCGATCCGCCGCGTGGCCGGAACGCTCTTGCGCCGCCTCGGCCACGACGCGATCCTGGTGGGCGACGGCGCCGACGCCGTCCGGGAATATCGCGCCGCCCGCACCGCGGGCCGGCCTTACGACATCGTGGTGCTGGATCTTACCGTGCCCGGCGGCATGGGCGGCCGGGCGGCGATGGAGGAACTGCGCAGGCTCGATCCGGGCGTCCGGGCGATCGTCTCGAGCGGGTATTCGAGCGACCCGATCATGGCCCATTTCGAAGAGTTCGGCTTCAGCGCGATGGTCTCGAAGCCGTACAACGTCCGGGAGCTCGCGGAGGCGATCCAGGAGGTTGCGGCCCGGCAGCCCGCGGCGGGCTGAGAG
>JBOHXF010000522.1:0-6038 GCA_050737455.1 Opitutaceae bacterium
TCGCGGATGGCCGTCTCGAAGACGCCGTGGGTCGAGGGGACCGTCACCATCAGGGCCGCGAGCTGCTTCCGATGCTCGTCCGCCTTGGCGCGCAGATCGCCCAACTCGATGTTGCCGCGCGCGTCGCAGGCGACCGGAACCACCTTGAAGCCCCCCATCGCGGCGCTCGCCGGGTTCGTGCCGTGCGCGCTCGTGGGAATGAGGCAGACGTTCCGGCCTCCCTCGCCGCGCGAGGCGTGATAGGCGCGGATCGCGAGCAGGCCGGCGTACTCGCCCTGCGAGCCCGCGTTGGGCTGCAGCGAGACGGCAGGCAGTTCGGTGAGCTCCGCGATCCAGCGCTCGAGATCCGCGAACATCCGGCGGTATCCCCGCGTCTGACCGGCCGGGGCGAACGGATGCAGCCGTCCGAACTCCTCCCAGCCGACCGGCAGCATCTCGCTGGTGGCGTTGAGCTTCATGGTGCACGAGCCCAGCGAAATCATCGAGTGGCAGAGCGAAAGGTCCCGCGCTTCGAGCCGCTTGATGTAGCGGAGCATCTCGTGCTCGGTGTGGTGCCGGTGGAACACGGCCTGCTCAAGAAACGGCGAATGGCGCCCATGCAGTTCGCTAAATTCCCCGGAACCTTCGGGCGGCGGCGGCGCCTTCGCGCCGAAGACGGCGAGGAGACGATCGACCTCCTTCACGCTGGTCCGCTCGTCGAGGGAGACGCCGACCGTGTTCTCGTCGATCCTGCGCAGGTTGAAGCCCGCGGTTTCCGCCGCAGCATGCACCCGGCCGGCCTCGACCCGGCCCACCGTGAGCGTGTCGAAGACGGGCTCGCGGTTGAGAGTGGCGCCCGCCTGCCGCAGACCCTCCGCCAATCGGTCGGTCAGGCCCTTCACCCGACGCGCGATGGCTCTCAGTCCCTCGGGTCCGTGATAGACCGCGTACATCGACGCCATGATCGCGAGGAGGACCTGGGCCGTGCAGATGTTCGAGGTGGCTTTGTCGCGCCGGATATGCTGCTCGCGCGTGCCGAGCGCGAGGCGCATGGCCGGCCGCCCCTGGGCGTCCTTGGACACCCCGATCAGCCGGCCGGGCATCTGCCGCTTGAAGACGTCGCGGGTCGCGAGAAACGCCGCATGGGGGCCGCCGAAGCCGAGCGGCACCCCGAAGCGCTGGGACGATCCGACGGCAATGTCCGCCCCGAATTCTCCCGGAGGACGAAGCAGGGTGAGGGCAAGCAAATCCGCGGCCGCGACCGTGTGCGCCCCCGCTGCGCGCGCCCGTGCGAAGAATCCGGCGTAGTCGTGGACGGAGCCCGCGGTGTCGGGGTATTGCACGAGGACGCCACAGTCCTCCGCCGTGGCCTCGAAGGCGCGGTGGTCGCCCACGACTATCTCGATCCCCAAAGGGGCCGCGCGGGTCCGCACGATGTCGATCGTCTGCGGATGGCAGCCCGACGAAACGAAGAAACGCCGGTGCGCGGCGGCCGGGCCTTCCTTGAGCCGGTCGCACATCATCATCGCCTCGGCGGCGGCGGTCCCCTCGTCGAGCAGGGAGGCGTTCGCGACCTCGAGTCCGGTCAGGTCCGAGATCAGGGTCTGGAAATTGAGCAAGGCTTCGAGTCGCCCCTGGGATATCTCCGACTGATACGGCGTGTAGGCCGTGTACCAGCCCGGGTTCTCGAAAATGGTCCTGCGGATGACCGGCGGGGTCAGTGTGTCGGAGTAGCCCATGCCTATCAGGCTGCGGAGCACCCGATTCTCCGCGGCATACCCGCGAAGCTCCTCAAGGGCCTCGCTTTCCGAGGCGGCTGGCGGCAGCCGCATGGGCTCCGCGCGGCGAATGTCCTCCGGTACGGCGGCGTCGGCCAGAGCCACCGCCGAGGGGTAGCCGAGCAGGCGCAGCATCTCCGCGGTTCCGGCCGCATCGTCGCCGAGGTGCCGCCGGGCAAAGGTGTCCGGGGCGACCAGCGAATCGGGAGGAGACGACATGGGGAAAATCCAAACCGTACGGGAGCGCTCTTGCCATGCAACCGTGAAGCGGCATTCGCTCGAACTGCACACCATGGCGAAGCCCAGCCCGTACCCGACGCGACAGGCGCGCGCGGCCTATATCGATCGGCGGCTCGCTCAGCTCTATCCCCGCCCCCGGATTCCGCTGGATCACACGAGCCCCTTCACGCTCCTGATCGCGGTCCTTCTTTCGGCCCAGTGCACCGACAGGAAGGTGAATGAGATCACCCCTGCCCTCTTCTCCCGCGCCGACACGCCGGAGGCGATGGCCAAGCTCCCGGTGGACGAGATCCGGGCAATCATCCGCCCCTGCGGGCTTTCCCCCCGGAAATCGAAGGCGATTTCGGAGCTTTCCCTGATTCTCCTGAACCGCCACGCCGGCCGGGTGCCCCGAAGCTTCGCCGAGCTCGAGGCCCTGCCCGGCGTGGGGCACAAGACCGCGAGCGCCGTGATGGCCCAGGCCTTCGGGGTGCCCACCTTCCCCGTGGACACGCATATCCACCGGCTGGCGCAGCGGTGGCGCCTGACGAACGGACGGAACGTCGAACAGACGGAGCGGGATCTGAAGCGGCTCTTCCCCACGGAGCGCTGGAACCTCCTCCATCTGCAGATCATCTTCTACGGCAGGCGGTATTGCACCGCGCGCGGGTGCGACGGGACGGTCTGCGAAATCTGCCGGACCCTGTTTCCCGGCCGGCGCCCGGTCCGGACCAGCAAATAGCTCTTGCCAGGCCGGGGCCGAAGCCGTCTGCTGACCCTTCCGTCAGTCAAACCCTCAATCTCAAAAACCAACCGCGATCGCAAGGCGGCCCGTTGGCCGGCCTGGGTATCGAAAGGTACATAGATCATCCATGAATCTCGGCATCACTCCCAAGGACCTGCTCGATGCAGGCGTTCATTTCGGGCACCAGACCAAGCGCTGGAACCCGCGCTCCAAGCCCTTCGTCTTCGATCACCGCCAGGGCGTCACCATCATCGATCTGGGCCGCACCTTCGAATCCCTCGAAAAGGCGGCGAATTTCGTCGAGGAAACCGTCGCGAGCGGGGCGGACATCCTCCTAGTCGGCACCAAGCGGCAGGCCAAGGACATCGTCCGCGAGGCGGCGGCCTCGACCAATATGCCGTTCTGCGTCGATCGCTGGCTCGGCGGCACCCTCACCAATTACGAGACCGTGAAGCGCTCCATCGCCAAGTTCAAGAAGTACCAGCAGATGGACACGAGCGGCGAGCTCTCGAAGCTGCCCCGCAAGGAAGAATCGGCCATCAAACGCGAAATGGGCCGGATGCAGCGCAATTTCAATGGCATCGTCGAAATGAACGGCCTGCCCGGCGCCCTGTTTGTCGTCGATGTCAGCCACGAGCAGATCGCGGTCGCCGAAGCCAAGCGCTGCAACCTCCCCTGCGCGGCCGTCGTGGACACCAATTCCGACCCGGGCCTTGTCTCCCACCCGATCCCGGGCAACGACGATGCCGTGAAATCGATCCGCATCATCGTGGACACCATCGTCGCCGCCATCCAGAGCGGACTGTCGCAGCGCGACAGCCGGCGGGCCGAGCGCGCCGCCGCCCAGCAGGCCAAGGCGCAGGCACCCCTGCACACCGACCTCGAAACGCCCGAGGGCGAAGTCGACCTCACCAAGGTCGATCTTCCGGCCGAACTCGCGGCGGTCGTCGAGGGCGAAATCGAGCCGGCCGGAGCCATCGCGGCCAAACGCAAGATCGCGCGGCCCCGCAAAGCCCCTATCAAGGCCGAATAAGCTCCGCTTCATGAGCACTCCCATCACCGCTCAAATGGTCAACGATCTGCGCGGCCGCACCGGCGCAGGCCTGCTCGACTGCAAGAAGGCGCTCACCGAGGCCGACGGCAACGCCGAGGAGGCGATCACGATCCTCCGCAAGAAGGGCGCGGCCTCCGCGGCCAAGAAAGCCGACCGCGCCACCAAGGAGGGACTGATCGAGAGCTACATCCACCTCGGCGGCAAGGTCGGCGTCCTCATCGAGGTCAATTGCGAAACCGATTTCGTCGCCCGCAACGATGAGTTCCGCGCTTTTGTGAAGGATCTCTGCCTGCAGATCGCGGCCGCGAGCCCGCTGCATGTGTCTCGCGACCAGGTGCCCGAGGCCGATCTGGCCAAGGAGCGCGAAATCGCCGCCGCCCAGGTCCAGGGGAAGCCGCCGGCGGCGATCCAGAAGATCGTGGACGGCAAGCTCGAGAAGTTCTACTCGACCGTGTGCCTCCTCGATCAGCCGTTCGTGAAGCAGGATGACAAGACCGTGAAGGAAATCCTGACCGAGAAGATCGCGAAGACCGGCGAGAATATCCAGGTCCGCCGCTTCGTGCGCTTCCAGCTCGGAGGTTAGCCTCATGCATCACGAAACGGACAAGGGTCGGCCAAAGCGCCGGGATTTGTCCGAATCTGCGATCTGCGCGGACTGACTCCTTCGGTTTCGCCGCAGCGCTTTCGCAATGCCGGACGACGGCGAACCGCGATGGACCGTGAGCCGGGCACGGATCGTGGCCCGGGGCCTCAAGAACCGCTGCCCCAACTGCGGCGGCCGGACCCTGTTCAAGCCAGGGACGCTTTTTCAGATCAATCCCACCTGCCCGGTGTGCGGCCTCGATCTCGAACGCGACGAAGGCTCCTTCCTGGGTTCGATGTCCCTCAACTACGGCGTGACGATCGTCGGTTATCTGCTTCCCTTGGCGATCCTCGCATTCAACGGCGTCGTCGGCGGCTCGCTCGTCCTCATCCTGGCGATTGCCGGGGCCCTCTTGGTCCCCGCGCTCCTCTATCGAAGCTCTCGAAGCTGGTGGCTGATGAACTACTATTTCTTCCTTCCCCAACACCTGCCGGCCAACCGCAGGACGCTCGATACGGAAGGCGACGACAACACCTGACGCGCAACCGCCCGCCGGTTCGAGGAAGCAGGCGGCCCGCATATCCCACCGGGACGCACCTCATTACTCGTGCTTTGCCGGGAAGGTCGTGGGGTGGGCCGTAGGTGACCCCGGCCTCGTTCGAGACCGGGGTCACGTGCGCCTGCGCCGTCAGCGGCCGCGATCCGCAAGGGAGCGGAAGCGGCGACCGGTTCCCCGTGCCGGGTCACGTTTTTCACCCATGGCCATCAGGTTTTTGCCGCCTTCCCCGTGGGCGGGACGCCTGCAAGGTGGCGGCATGATCCGACTGGCGCCCGCCCCTGTCCTCGCGGCGGTACGCCTCCCATTCGCGTTCCTCACCCTCGCGGCGCTGGCCGCCGGCGCCCGGATGGACGCCGCCGTGCGCATCGACAACGCAGAGTACGAGGGCCGCGCGCAATTCCGCATCACGACCGCCGGCGCGACATGGTTCTATGACAAGGCCGGCGGCGGCTTCTCCCGCATCGTCGATCGCGAGGGGCACGACTGGATCTCGTTTCACAAGGATCCGCTTAACGACCGGCTGGCCAGCGCCGCCGCCGGTTACCGCGGGATGCCGGATCTCGTGCCCGGCGACCATTACCCCGATGCCGGCGCGGGCCATCCCGGCTTCGATCACTGCGTGAGCGAGCGGATCGCACACGACACGATTCGCACGACAACCAAGTCCGGTGCGTGGGCGTGGACCTGGCGTTTCACAGACACGCAGGCGTGCTTCACGATGAAAAAGGCCGATCCGGCGCATCGCTGGTGGTTTCTTTATGAAGGGCCGATCGCCGGCCGGTTTGCCCCACGCCAACAGTATTGGGGCACCGATCTCGGCGGTCCGCGGCGCGAAACGCCGGATTTCAAGAAGAACGAGGATATCTTCGGCCGGTGGCGCTGGATGTATTTTGGCGACGATTCCGTCGGGCGCATCCTGTATGTCGCCACCCGCGGCCCCGCGCCCATGGATTGCTTTTCCTACTTCGGCAGCACGACCGCCGGACTCGCTTCCCGTGACGGCATGATCGTCGCCGGTTTCGGCCGAAACCCCGCGCCCCAACTCACGGGCGCCGGCGCCAGATTCGTCGTTGGATTCATCGAACAGCCTGTTCCTGACGCGTCGGCGCACGTGCGGGTGG
>JBOHXF010000523.1:0-10447 GCA_050737455.1 Opitutaceae bacterium
TAGGACATCAGGTTGACCGGGTCGTTGAGGACGACCACCCGCCAGATCCCCTCCAGCTCCAAGGCCGTCCGATCCGCCGGCAGCACGGCCGGCGTGCCGGATGTCTTCGCGCTCAAAAACGGCATCACTCAGCCAGCAATTACCTCTCCCGGCGCGGATGGCAAACGTTCTGATCGGCAGCGGCGGCCGGTTCACGCCGGCGCGCCGGAACGAAGCGCCGTTTCCTCGCCGCGGACCGCCTCGCGGATGCGGGCTTCGGCCTCGGCGAGCGGGACCCGTTCGGAGGCCGGTTGACCCCGCCGCTTGAGCTCGACGATCCCTTCCTTAAGCCCCCGCCCGCCAATGGTGACGCGCAAGGGGATGCCGATCAGGTCGGCGTCCTTGAACTTGACGCCCGGACGTTCCTCCCGGTCGTCGATCAACGCCTCGACCCGGACTTCGCTCCCCGCCGACTCAGCGGCGCCAGCAAGGCGCTCCGCGAGTTCGCGCGCCTCCTGAAGGCCGGGATCCAGAAGGCAGACAAGCACATGGAAAGGCGCGATCGCCCAAGGCCAAATGATGCCGTCCGCGTCATGGCTCTGCTCGATGCATGCCTGGAGGGTCCGGCTGATGCCGATGCCGTAGCAGCCCATGACCATGAGATGGGACTGCCTGCGGTCGTCGGTGTAGCTCGCGCCGAACTTCTCGGAGTACTTCGTGCCCAGGATGAAGATGTGGCCGACTTCGATTCCCCGCTGAATCTGCAGCGGCTCGCCGCTCCGGGGATCGGGTTCGCCGGCCCGGACGCGGCGCAGGTCCGCAAAACGTGTGAGATCGAGGTCGCGCGCAAGGTTGACGCGGCGCATGTGGAACCCGTCCCGGTTGGCGCCCGTGACCCCGTTGCCAATGAGGCGGATCGCGTGGTCGGCAAATACGCCCGCGAGCGCGGCGCGGTCCTTGATCGTCCCGCGTACGGCCCCAAGGCTGCCCGGCCTCGCGCCGAGCACGGGCTCGATCTCCTCCGGCGTCGCGGGCCGGAAGACCGTGAATCCAAGGGCCCCAAGCTTCGCTTCCTCCAATTCGTCGCAGCCGCGGAGGACGACCACGAAAATCCGGCCGTCGCCGACATAGACCAGCGTCTTGAACTGCCGGTCGGCCGGCACGCCGTACGGAGTCGCCTCCAGGGCCGCGATGGTCGCCACCCCCGGCGTCGGGAATTCCTCAAGCGGACCCTCGGGCGGGGCATCGCGCAGGTCGGCCGGGACCAAGCCGCTCGCGGCCTTTTCCCGGTTGGCGGCGTAGCCGCTCTTCGCCCCGTAGACGATATCGTTGTCACCGATCTCCGCCGGCACCATGAATTCGTGAGAGTAGCTCCCGCCCATGACCCCCGTGTCGGCCTCGACCGAAACGGCTTTCAGCCCGGCACGGGCGAAAAACGCCTCGTACGCCGCCTTCATGGCGCCATAGCTCCTGATCGCCCCCGCCTCGTCCGCGTCGAACGAATAGGCGTCCTTCATGACGAACTCCCGAGCTCGCATCAGCCCGTAGCGCGGACGGATCTCGTTACGAAACTTGGTGCCGATCTGAAAAAAGTTCTTCGGCAGGTCGCGGTAGCTCGTGATTTCCGCCTGGACGAGCGGGGTCACGATCTCCTCGTGGGTCGGGCCGAACACGAACTCAGGCTCCGCCGGCGGCCGCCTGCCCGCGCCGGCGTGGTCCGCCCGGAACATGATCTCGCGTGCGGCCGCCCACCGCGGACCGCGCTGCCAGAACTCCGCCGGGTGAATGTGGGGCATGTGCACCTCTATGGCCCCGGCCCGCTCCATCTCCTCCCGGCAAATCTGCTCCAGCTTGCGCAGGACTCGGTAGCCGAGCGGCAGGAATGTGTAGATCCCGCCGCCGGTCTTGCGGACAAGCCCGGCGCGGACGAGCAGACGGTGCGAGGGGATCTCCGCGTCGGCCGGGCTTTCCTTGAGGGTCGGGATGAAATAGCGGGACCAGAACTTCATGAGGACAAGGGGTCATGCTGCGGATTTTGCGCGCCTCTGGCAAGCGGCCAGCGGCCAAGCGCGGAGATTTCGAGCGGGAGTCCGCAGCGTGCCCGACGAACCCAAAATGCGGCGTGCGTTCAACCGGCCGATCGGTTTCGATCCGGCGGATGACGCCGCCCCGCGAACGGAAACCCTGGCCCATGAAGTGGGTGGTGCTCGCGATCGCCGTCTTTATCTTGGGCTACACCTACCTCAATCTCCGCTACCGCAAGCCGGTTTCCTTCGAGCCGTACGAAGACGCCCGGGAACGCGCGCGCATCGCCAGCGTCGGCTACCGCCGGGTCAGCCTGAACCTCCGCCAGCCCGCAGGCAACCGGCTAGTCCCGTCCGCCGGCCCGGTTCCGGTCCCGGGCGGTCTCCCGGCGGACCTGTATGCAAGCCTGATTGAGAAGCCGCGCCTGCCGGAATCGATCGGCGCGGTTTCCGCCGCTCCGTCGCTCGAAAGCGGCGACCTCTACCGGGTGCGCTTCCGCTGCGCCTCGCCGGGCGTCCACCTCCAGCTCGGAAGCGCTCACCTCTACCAAAAATCCGGCGTCCTGTATCTTGTCGTCGGCTATGTGCCCATCATCGACGAACTCGCCGTCCGCGACACGCGGACCGAAGTGCTCCTCACGGCGCCGGCGAACTCGGTGAAAAGCGGCCGCTACCGCGTGGTTCTGGTGGGCCGGCGCGAATCGAAAGCCTGGCCGCTCATCATTCGCTGATGCCGGGGCGCCCCCTGTCCGCTTGCCAGGCGCCGCCAAATCCCGCAGCCTCGCCCCACCCATGAGCAACGGCAACGGCCCCAGCCCCAGCGCGCCCGCCTCTCCGCCCGCCATCGCCACGATCAAGCCGACGGACCTGCGCGGCATTCTGAAGTACGTCCCGCGCTTCCAAGGCCAGATCTTCATCATCGCGGTCGACGGTTCGATCGTCGCCGACGAGAACTTCAGCAACCTGCTTGTGGACCTCGCCGTGCTGCGCAGCCTCGGGATCAAGCTCGTGCTCGTGCACGGGATCAGCCGGCAGCTTCGGGAACTGGCCGAGCTGCGCGGGGTGGCGATTTCGAACGCGGACGGCACCGGCCCCACCGACGCGGCGACGCTCGACTTCGCGATCCGCGCCTCCTCGCGCATCTCTCACCTGGTGATGGAGGGCCTCTCCCAGAATTCCCTCAAGGCCGTCATCACGAACGCCGTCCGGGCCCTTCCGATCGGGATCATCAAGGGCGTCGACCAGCAGTTCACGGGCAAGGTCGAGAGGATCGACAAGGACTTCGTCTGCCAGCTCATCGAGCAGCACGTCGTGCCGCTCGTCTCCCCCCTCGCCTTCGGGCCGGACGGGAAGTCGCTGCGGGTCAATTCGGACCTGCTCGCAGCCGAGCTCGCCGAGGCGCTGGATGCGACCAAGATCGTCTTTCTGACGCCTCAACCCGGCCTCGAAATCGACGGCGAGGTCCGCCGCGAGATCGCGGTCGACGCCCTGAGGGCGATCCTCCAGGATAATCCCGGCTCGATCGCGGAGTCGAGCCGCAGCAAGGCCGTGCACGCCGTGAAGGCGATCGAAACGGGCACGCCCCGCGTCCACATCGTGGACGGCCGGGTGTTCGACGGCCTGCTCAACGAGATCTTTTCCAACGAGGGCGAGGGCTCGCTGGTCTACGGCAACGAGTACCAGCAGATCCGCCAGGCCGCCAAACGGGATGTCCGGCCCATTTATAATCTGACGCGCAGCGCGGTCCGGCGCGAGGAGCTCGTGCACCGGACCCAGCAGGCGATCGAGAAGGCCATCGACCAATTCTACGTGTTCGAGGTGGACGAGAACATCATCGCCTGCGTGACGCTGATCTTCTACGCTGAAAAGCCCGCGACGGCCGAGCTGGGCTCCCTGTGCGTCGTGCCTTTCTATCACAACCGGGGGATCGGCCAGAAGATGGTGGAATTCGCATGCCGGCAGGCCAGGCAACGCGGCGCGTCGGAAATCGTCGCCGTGTCGACCCAAAGCTTCGGCTTTTTCACCAATGTCTGCGGTTTCGAGGAGTCCGGGAAGGAAGCCCTTCCCGAATCGCGCAGAAAAGCCTACGAAGAAAACGGGCGCAATGCCAAGGTTCTGATGAAACTCCTGGCCGAATAGGCCGTCCAAGCTCATGAGCCAACAGCTCCTGAGCCATGAATCTGAAGCATTGCCTTATCCTAGCGGGGTTCCGCCTCTGCGGCGGGTGCTTGTTGGCGGTGGCTCGGCCCGCGCCGAAGGCGCCCGCACCCGTTGGCCTGCCTCCCGTGCTGGCCGCTCCGCCGCCGACCGCTCCCGATGTCTTCCGGGTCACGCCGAACCTGCTCTCCGTGCCACGCTCCATCGCGACGGGCGCGGGCGGCGTCCTGACGCTGTCCGACCGCCAATACCGCGACCTCCAGCAGGAGGTGACCGCTCCGCCCTTGGCGGAGCGGCGGGCCCTCTATACCGAAGATATCGCCCATCACGCGCGGCTGAACGCCATCGGCCCCATCATTAAGCCGATCAGGGGGGAGACCGAAGGCGAGCGCCAGCAGGTGCGGATATCCCTCCTCAGCGTCACCTGGTAGCCGCCGGTAACCCCTTGCTTGGAGCCGCCAAGCCGGCCAGCGTACGCGCATGCGCCTGCGCCATGCCTGCCTGTCGGACAGAGGGCAGGTTCGCATGCGCAACGAGGACCGTTGCCTCTGCGACGAAAGGCTCGGGGTCTACGGAGTCGCGGACGGAGTCGGCGGGCTGCCCGGCGGCGACGAAGCCGCGCAAATCGCCCACGATTGCATTTTGCACGAAATTGGGAAAGTGCCTCCGGGAACCGCGCCCGATCTGCGCCGTATTGTGGAATCGGCCAACCGTGCGGTCGAGGCGCGCGGTCGCGCCGTCAATCCGGGAGAGGGCATCGCCACGACCCTGACTTTCGGCGTGTTCCGCGGGCGCAGCTTGAACTTGGCCCATGTGGGCGATTCCCGCTGCTACCTGGCCCGGAACGGGGCCTTCCGACGCCTTACCGCGGACCATGCCGAAGGCCGCGCGCTTAGCCGCTGCCTCGGCCATCCGATTTCCAGCGCGCCCGATCTCGCGGAACTGCCCGTCTGGCCCGGGGACCGCTACCTTTTCTGTACGGACGGGCTGACCCGGAGCGCGAGCGACGAGGAAATCGCCGCGATCGTGGAGCAGCCTGTTCCGGCCGAGCGCATCCTCCGCGAACTCACTGATCTTAGTCTCCGGCGCGGCGGGCTGGACAATGTCTCGGCGGTGCTCGTCTATCCGGAAACGGGCTCGTTGGCTCCCCGCTAAGGCTTGAAAATCAAGGCGGCGCGAATAAGTGTTCGCGGGCGCAAAACCTATGGCGAAGACAAGCACCAATTGGATCGTCAGCAAGCGGGTTGACCTGACGGCGTTCATCGGAGGCGCGCTGGCGGGTTACGCGGTCTTCATCATGCACGCCGGCCTCCATTGGGACATGCGGGTGATCTACCTGCTGTTCATCATGCTCCTGGATACCCCGCATTTTTTTGGCACGTATCTGCGTACCTACCTCGACAAGCAGGAATTCCGGGCGCGGCGGGGCCTGCTGCTCGGAAGCCTTCTCTGGCTGGGCTCCGGCCCGTTCACCCTCCTCATCTGCTATGGGCTGTTCGAGCTGGGCGTCCGCAACTATCTCGTTCCGTTCGATGTGTATTTTCTGGGCTTCAGCCTCTGGGCTTACTGGCACGTCGTCCGGCAGCACTATGGGTTCATGCGGCTCTACCAGGTGAAAAACGGGGAGCGGCTCTCGCCCGACGCGAAGAAAGACAGCGTTCTGATGCATCTCGGGCTGCTGCTGCCCTTCGTCGTCTTCGCCCTGCGCCATCCGGAGAGCCGAAGCGCGTTCGGCCTGCCCGAGAAGCTTCCGCCACCCCCGGCCTCCCTCGCGGACTACGCCACAGGCGCGGCCGCGTGGGAATACTACGTGTTCGCTGCGGTCGCGCTGATCCTTTCGTACCTTCTCGTGAGCTTCGTCTTCCGGGAATTCAGCCGGGTGCTGCGCGGCGAGCCGCTCAACGTGCCGAAGGTGCTCCTGTTTACCGCGGTCCTTCCCCTGCATTCGGTCGTTTGCTTCTCGC
This sequence comes from Opitutaceae bacterium, assembly GCA_050737455.1. Taxonomy (GTDB): domain Bacteria; phylum Verrucomicrobiota; class Verrucomicrobiia; order Opitutales; family Opitutaceae; genus Palsa-1447. The sequence goes on from JBOHXF010000523.1 coordinate 6,125, forward strand.
AATCCGTCCTGACCGCGCCGCTCGTGACCTTCAGCGCGTTCGTCACCATCTACCACGACATCCAGTACCACGTGCTTGTCTACTGCCACCAGCGGAACCGCTACCGGAACAAGCCGGACGCGGTGAAGGAGCACGGCCTCGCGGCGGTCCTTTCCAAGAACGTCTTCATGTTCGGGGCCTCCGTGCTGGCGTTCGGCCTGCTTGTTCGCGGGTTTGGTTGCAGCATCCAGGTTTACCACGGGACAAGCGAGTGCTTCACCCCCGTACTGATGAGCCGCGTCCACCTGTTCGGCAGCGTCTATTCGGACACCCTGCTGGCCGCCGTCTTCATCGGTTTCCCACTCCACCACTACTTCGTCGACCAGTTCATCTGGAAGCCGAGCCGCGATCCGAATCTCCAGCGCGACCTCAAGCTGGAGCCCGCCCGGGCCTGAGCGCGTCCGCGAACCTTTCCGGTGCCGGCTCCCTCGCCGAATTCGCGGACCCGGCGCCGCCAGGCTGTCCTCATGCTGGTGCTGTCCACCTTCTTCTGGGGCCTCAGCTTCCCCCTCATGAAGACGATCGCCCTCGTGGAGGCCGGGCGGGTCCCGTCCGCAAGCGGGACGTTCCTGGTCGCGGGCATGCTCGCCCCGCGGTTTCTGCTGGCCTTCGCCGCCCTCGGGATACTGCTCGTCTGGCCACGCCGCGGCCGTCCGGATAACGCCGGACCTCTGATCCGGCCCGCGGAGGCGCGCCAGGGCCTCATCGTCGGGCTTTTCGTGGCGGGCGGAATGATGCTGCAGAACGACGGCCTCCGGTTCACCGCGGCCTCGACCTCGGCGTTTCTCACCCAGTTTTACGCGATCACCATCCCGCTGTGGCTCGCCTTTCGGCACCGGCGGGCGCCCTCGCTGGCGGTTTGGGCGAGCTGCCTCCTCGTCCTGGCCGGGGTCGCCATTCTTGGCCGGTTCGACTGGAGGCACCTGCGGCTCGGCCGCGGGGAGCTTGAAACGCTGCTGTGCGCCCTGTTTTTCATGGGACAGATCCTGTGGCTGGAGCATCCGTCCTTCGCGGGCAACCGGGCGATTCCGATGACCTTCGTGATGTTCGCGGTCCCCACGGCGATCTTCACCGTGCTCGGGGCGGCGACGGCTCCCCGTCTGGCCACGCTCGTCACTCTCTGGAGTTCGCCGGCATGGACCGGCTTCACCCTCCTCCTCGCCTTCTGCTGCACGGTCGCCCCCTATCTGCTGATGAACACCTGGCAGCCGAAGATCACCGCGACCGAAGCGGGGCTCATCTACTGCGCCGAGCCGATCTTCGGGACCGTGCTTTCCCTGTTTCTCCCCGCCTGGTTCTCGGCCGCCTCGGGTATCGCCTACGCCGACGAGCGCGCCGGGTACGCCCTTTTTATCGGCGGCGGGCTGATCCTCGCCGCAAACCTCCTCATTCAGCTAAGGCCCGAATCGTCCATCGAGCCTGGCGGACCGGCCGCGGCGTGAGGGCTCCGAAGCCGACCAGCGCGCCGGAGGCTCCGGCGGCCTGGGTTTCGCGCCCACGATGATCGGGGCCCAGAGGCGATTGAGAGTCGCCGGAATCGGCGGGGCGTCCAGGGCGCTGGCCCGCCGGACGGCCCGCGCCCAGACCAGATGGGACAGGCCGGGCTGCACGACCCTCAGAACGACTGCGGAATAGGTCCGCCATCGTCCGAGGGACGACGGCATTCCCTAAGCCGACATCTACCTGGGCAGGGGACCACATAATTCGCATAGCATCATCATATGCGTATATGTTGATATATTTATTGACTCCCACCCCGTTCCCGTCCATCTTCGGCCTCGTCGTTCTTTGCCGCCCGACCGTTTCCCGGCCGGGCATTCCATCCGGCCGCGGACGGAGAACGCCGTGAGAATCGGCGGTCGTCGCGCTGCGGTATCGAGCCACTCGTTGCCACCGCCTCGGACCACGAACGAACCCGGACGGCGATCCGCCCCGCACATGCTCGGAGCCCGAATACCGGGCGGCCGGCCACAGCCAGCAACCGATCATCGCATGAATGAAAGGAAATCCGCATGAGCGCTCACCCGCTCACCCATAACCTCGGCTTCCCCCGCATCGGGGAGAAACGCGAACTCAAGAAGGCCACCGAAGCCTATTGGCAGGGCCGGCTTGGCCTGGACGTGCTCAAGGCGGTCGGTAGGGAGTTGCGGCTGCGACACTGGCGGCTGCAGCAGGCGGCGGGCCTCGAACTCATTCCTTCGAACGATTTCTCGTTTTACGACCACGTTCTGGACACGAGCTGCCTCGTCGGCAACGTGCCCCCGCGCTTCCGGTGGGACCGCGGCGACCCGGGCCTGGACATGGCTTTTCTCATCGCCCGAGGCGGCCGCGGCCCGGCCGCGCCCGCCGCTGGCGAGATGACGAAGTGGTTCGACACCAATTACCATTACATTGTCCCGGAGTTTCACGCCGGCACCCGCTTCCAACTCTCCTCGCCCAAGCCTTTCGACGAGTTTTCCGAGGCGCTGGCGGCGGGCATCCGAACGAAGCCCGTCCTGCTCGGCCCGGTGACCTACCTCACGCTCGGCAAGGTTCACGACGCGGGAAACCCGCGCTTCGACCGCTTCGAACTGCTGGAGCGGATCCTGCCGGTTTACGCCGAGGCGCTGCGAAAGCTTCACCGCTTGGGCGCCGAGTGGATCCAACTCGACGAACCGATTTTCGCCCTCGATCTCTCCGAGGGGCAGCGGGCCGCCCTCGCGACCGCCTACGCCGTTCTGTCGGCGGCGGCCCCAGGGCTGAAGCTCATGGTCGCGACCTACTTCGGAGGACTCCGAGACAACTTGAGCGGCTTTCTCGATCTTCCGGTTCAGGCGCTCCATGCCGATCTCGTCCGGGCGCCGGAAGAGCTTGCTTCCCTGCTGCGCGGCGCCGGCGCGGGCCGAGCCCTCTCCCTGGGACTCGTCGACGGGCGCAATGTCTGGCGGGCCGATTACGCGTCGGCGCGTCCGCTGCTCGAAGCGGCGATGGCCGCCCTGGGCCCCGAGCGGCTGCTCCTGGCCCCGTCGTGCTCGCTGCTGCACGTGCCGGTCACGCTGCGCACCGAATCCGGTCTCGACGCCGAATTCAGGACCTGGCTCGCATTCGCGGAGGAGAAGCTCGGCGAAATCGCCGAGCTTCGAGCCCTTGCCCTCGGCCGGCTGGACCCTGCGGCCGCCGCGGCCAACGCGGCGGCCCTCGCCTCCCGCCAGTCGAGTTCACGCATCCACCGCCCGGACGTGCAGGCCCGCCGCGCGCCGGTGGACCCGGCACTTCTGAAGCGCTCTTCCCCATTCCCCCGGCGCCGTCTGGCCCAGCACGGCCGCCTTCGGCTGCCTCTGTTCCCTACCACGACCATCGGTTCGTTTCCCCAAACCGAGTCTGTCCGGTCGGCCAGGGCCAAATGGAAGCACGGCGAAATCGCAACTCCGGCATATGAGCGGTTCATCGAGGAGGAAACGGCGAAGGCCGTGCGGCTCCAGGAGGATCTGGGCCTCGATGTGTTCGTGCACGGCGAGTTCGAGCGCAACGACATGGTCGAATACTTCGGCGAGCAGCTTGAGGGCTATGCGTTCACCGCGAACGGCTGGGTGCAAAGCTACGGTTCGCGCTGCGTCAAGCCGCCGATCCTCTACGGCGATGTCGCCCGCCGCGGGCCGATGACTGTGCGCTGGTCCCGGTACGCCCAGTCGCTCACCCGGAAGCCGGTGAAGGGCATGCTCACCGGGCCGGTCACCCTCCTGCAGTGGAGCTTTGTTAGGGACGATCAGCCCCGGTCCGAAACCGCCCGCCAGATCGCTTTAGCGATCCGCGAGGAGACGCTCGATCTGGAGGCCGCCGGCATCGGGGCGATCCAGATCGACGAGCCCGCATTTCGCGAGGGGCTCCCATTGCGGAAGGACGAGTGGGGCCGCTACCTCGAATGGGCCGTGGCCGCCTTCCGGCTGAGTTCGTCCGGCGTGCGCGACGACACCCAGATCCACACCCACATGTGCTATTCGGAGTTCAACGACATCATTGGAGCGATCGCCGAGCTGGACGCGGACGTGATCACCATCGAGACCTCGCGCTCGAACATGGAGCTGCTCGACGCCTTCGCGCATTTCCGGTACCCGGCCGAAATCGGGCCCGGCGTGTACGACATCCACTCCCCGCGCGTGCCCACCGTCCGCGAGATGGCCGATCTGCTCGCCAAGGCCGAATCGGTCCTCCCGCCCGAGCACCTCTGGGTTAACCCCGATTGCGGCCTGAAGACCCGCGGTTGGGCGGAGGTCGTGCCCGCCCTGCGCAACCTGGTCGAGGGGG
>JBOHXF010000524.1:0-4761 GCA_050737455.1 Opitutaceae bacterium
TCCTTGAACAGCGATTGCAGATCGACTTCCTGCTGGTATTGGCTGCCTATCGCCGTCGTAGCCGACTGGCCCACGATCGCCACGACGGGCTGATGATCCATTTTCGCGTCGTAAAGGCCATTCAGCAAATGGATCGCCCCGGGGCCGCTGGTCGCGACGCAGACTCCGACCGTGCCAGTGAACTTGGCATGGGCGGTGGCCATGAAGGCCGCCAATTCCTCGTGCCGGGCCTGGATGAAGCGCGGCTTGTTTTCGTTTTTTCGCAGCCCGGCGAGGAGACCGTTGATCCCGTCGCCGGGATAGCCATAGAGCCGTTCCACTCCCCATTGCCCGAGCCGCTGCATGATGTGCTGACCGACCGTGAGGGACATAAGCCGGTTGGACATCGAATTTGGCCGCCTGGTTGCGAGCTTCGTTCGCCGCGGGCTATGAACGCGGCGCACCGAAAGGCCCGAACCCCGCGGCTGCCAGGTCCCGCCACCCCTGCCGGCGCCGCGGCATAGTCCGACCATTCCGCTCAGCGCCGGGCGGCATAGTCGGCGAACATCAGGACCGCCAGGATAGCCAGCCAGAACAAGCCGGCTGACGCGAATACCCGGATGAGGCCCCGGCGCATCCGTAGCTTCATGAAAAACGAGACCACCAGTCCGGCCTCGATCACCGCCAGGCTCATGCGCACGGCGGTTTTCCACGGCCCGGGCGGATAGAGGATGGTGGCGACCGTGGCCGACAGAAGCGCGAGCAGGCCGATCCAGGTGAGGATCAAGTCCCTGATTGGAAGGAGCGGGCGCTCTTTCATCGTCCCGGGAGGTAGAACAGGGGAAACAGGAATATCCAGATGCAGTCCACGAAGGCCCAATAGATGGCCACCACCGCCACGGGCTCGGGTCGTTCGGGCGAAATGCGGCCCTTCATCTCCTCGACCAGGAGCCAGCCTATGGCCACCATGCCCACCAGCATGTGCACGGCATGGAGGCCGGTCATTGCGAAATACAGGAAGAAGTACAACTGCTCCCGCGGGTCGAGGCCGGCGCGGAAGTGCCGCCCGGGTATCAGGCCGTCCATCGCGTGCTCGGCGTATTCCCGCCCCTTGAGGAAAAGAAACGCCGTCGCCAGCACCATGGTCGCGATCAGGCAGGTCCGCAGCAGGCGGCGCCGTCCGACGCGCACGCTGCGCTCGGCGATCCCCAGGAACAGGCTGCAGGTCATGAGCAAAGCGGTGTTCAGGCTGCCGGACCAAAGGGTCATGGTGCGAGAGCCTGCCGCGAAAGCCTGCGGATAATTGCAGCGGTACAGCGCGTACGAGGCGAACAGCCCGCCGAAAAACAGGACCTCGGTGGAGAGAAACGTCCAGATGCCCAGGCTCACCGTGACAACATGGGGCGTCTCCGCCTCGATCGCCGCGAGCGCCGGCCTCATGCGCGCGCCTCCTTCGCCTCGTACGAGGCCTCCTCGGCCTCGGTATCGTAGGCGTACGGCCCCTGCGTGACGCGCGGGGTCTCCGTGAAGTTCTCCGTGGGCGGAGGCGATTCCGTCTGCCACTCCAGCCCGGTGGCGCGCCAGGGATTGCCGGAGGCGATCGGGCCGCGGAAGTAGGACCAGCTCAGGTAGAGCAGCGGCAGCACGTAGCCGATGCCCAGGATGGAGGCTCCGCAGGTCGACATGATGTTAAGGTCGAGGAACCTGGGCTGATATACGGGATAGCGCCGCAGCATCCCCATGTAGCCGAGGACGAACTGGGGCGCGAACGTGAGGTTGAATCCAATGAAGATCGTGATCGCCGACAACTTGGACAGGAAGACGGGGTACATCCGGCCCGAAATCTTGGGCCACCAGAAATGCATGCCTCCGAGGAAGGCCATAACCATGCCGCCGACCATGATGTAGTGGAAATGGGCGATGACGAAGTAGGTGTCGTGCACGTGGATGTCCACCGAAAGCGTGGCGAGGAAGATGCCCGAAAGGCCGCCCACCGTGAACAGCCAGATGAACCCAAGGGCGTAGAGCATGGGCGTCGTGAGCCGGATCGAGCCTTTGTACATGGTGAAGATCCAGTAGAAGACCTTCACGGCCGACGGCACCGAGACCATGAAGCTGAGGAAGGAGAACACGATCCCGGCATAGACCGACTGGCTGCTCACGAACATGTGATGGCCCCACACGAGGAAGCCGAGCCCGGCGATGGCCAACGTCGCGAAGGTCATGACCTTGTAGCCGAAAAGGCGCTTGCGGCAGAAGCAGGTCACCATCTCGCTCACCACGCCCATGCCGGGCAGGATCATGATGTATACGGCCGGGTGGGAGTAGAACCAGAAGAGATGCTGGAACAGCAGGGGATCGCCGCCGATGCGCGGATCGAACACGCCCACCCCGAAGCCACGCTCCAGGATGATCAACAGCAGGGTGACGGCGAGGACCGGCGTGGCCAGCACCATGATGATGCTGGTGGCGTAAAGCGCCCAGACGAACAGCGGCAGGCGCCACCAGTGAAGGCCGGGCGCCCGCATCCGGTGTGTGGTGACGATGAAGTTCAGTCCGGTGAAGATGGTGGAGAAGCCAGCAACGAAGATGCCCACGGCCATGATCATCACGTTGCCGTTCGAGTAGACGCTGCTGTATGGGGTGTAGAAGGTCCAACCGGTGTCCACGCCGCCCCAGAGCAGGGCGTAGAGAGCGATCAGGCCCCCCAGCACGAAGATGTACCAGCTGGCCAGGTTCAACCGCGGGAAGGCCACGTCGCCCGCCCCGATCATCATCGGCAGGAGGAAATTCCCCAGAACCGTGGGAATCGAAGGGATGAGAAAGAACCACACCATGAGCACGCCATGGGTGGTGAAGAGGCGGTTGTACAGCTCGGGCACGATCAGGTCTCCGGTGGGCGAGAGCAGGGCGTAGCGCATGGCGGCGGCGGCGACCGCGGCGATGGCGAAGAAGATCGTGATGGTCCCCAGGTAGAGCAGCGCGATGCGCTTGTGGTCGTGAGTCAGCAGCCAGGAACGGAGAGTGGCCTCGCGCAGGTAACTCATGGCAAATTTCTCGTTTCGGCCACGGTGCCGCCCTTGCCCATCGAACGGATGTAGGCGAGGATCTGGAGGAGGTCGCCCTCGGACACCACTCCCTTGAAGGAGGGCATGATATGGGGATAGCCGGCCGGCCAGACTTTTTCCGGTTCGAGAATGCAGTCGCGCAGGTAGGCGTCGTCCACCCGGCGGAACCCGCCGCCGGCCTGCGGCGCCTCGCGCCCGTACAGGCCATTGAGGCGAGGGGCGTTCACGCCCGATCCGGGAGCGTGGCAGCCGGAGCACCCGTACTGCACGAACAACCGGCGACCGGTCGCAATCGTCTGCTGCGGAGGCGGGCCCTGCTCCAGCCAGCGGGCGTAGGCTCCGGCGGACTGCACGACGACGGTGCCGACCATTCGCGAATGCTGGGCGCCGCAGTACTGCGCGCACTCCAGCAGGTAGCGGCCCGGCTTCGTGGCGGTGAACCATAGGCCCACCTGCTTTCCCGGCACGATGTCCTGCTTCAGGCGAAAGGCCGGAACGAACAAGTCGTGGATGACGTCGTTGGACGTCATCACCAGACGGATCGGGACTCCCGCGGGCACATGCAGGGTGTCGAACTCGCGCCGTCCGTTCGGCTGGTGGATGTCCCACATCCATTGCCGGGCCACCACATGGATCACCTCCGCCGCCCGGGGGGGCGTCTCGGCAAACACGTACTGGCGCGCGCCCCAGATAAAAATGCCGAGGAAGATCACTGCGGTGCCGGCAATCCAGCCCACCTCGATCTTCCATGTGGAGACGGTCATGGGCTTCCGCGACACCCTCGATCCCGCCCGGTAGCGCACCAAGAATACGCCGACCAGCCCGCACACGCCCAGCAGCACGCAGAGGCTTGCGGCGAGGAGGACGTCGAAGAGGAGGTCCTCCTTGGGGGCGAAGGTGCTCGCCTCGACCAGCCAAGCGAATGGGAGCGGCGGTCTCATGATGGCATCCCCCGGCGCCGCCGCTCCTCCCAGAGGAGCCAGCCGATCATGCCGCCCACGGCGATCAGCGTGGCCGAGACGGCCACCTCCAGGCAGGTCCAGATCAGGGGTCCGTAGCGCCCGGTGATTTCGCCGCCGAGACAGCACTCGATGATGACGTCTAGCACCGGCTGCCCCGTTTTGCCCAGCGCCGCCCGCCGCAGCGCCTTCACCATTTGGGCGGGTGGGAAGCTCATACCGATGAAGTAACGGCTGATGCGGTCGTCCGGCGTGACCACGAGGAGGCCCATGGGATGCTGGTACTGGTGGATGGCGGGAAGGTACCGGTAGTTGAAGCCGGCGTCCTGAGTGGCGGCGCGGATCGCGTCCTCGTTCCCGGTCAGATAATACCAGCCCGTGCTGGATGAGCCGCGGGCGTACCCGCGCACGGCCGCGGCCCGCTGCTGCCGCGCGGCCATCGGCCCGTCGGTCGGGTCGATGTCGAGGTAAATGAACGTGTAGTCGCGGCCGACGCTGGGCGCGACCTGCCGAAGCTCGTCCACCACGTTCCTCTCGAGGACCGAGCAAAGCTGGGTGCATTTGTAGTAGCCGAAGACAACGACGGCCGGTTTGCCGTTGAGGCACGCGCCCAGCCGAATGCGGCCGCCCCCGTTGTCGCGCCACACGCTCGCCGGGGCGAGGGCGCCGCCGATGTTCTGGTCGAAGTGGGGCGGCGTCGGTACGGCCAGCCCGCCGGCGGCCGCCCGCAGCCGCGCCCCGCCCAGGGCGAGCGC
>JBOHXF010000525.1:0-1574 GCA_050737455.1 Opitutaceae bacterium
ACGTAAGCCCCTTTGCCGGAAAGCCAGCGGAGGAAGCGATGCTGGTCGATGTGCCGAAGCTGGTGGCGTCGTACTATACCGAAGTCCCGGACCCCTCTGTTCAGGCGCAACGGATTGCCTTTGGCACGTCCGGCCATCGCGGGTCCTCGCTCCAAAGAGCTTTCAATGAATGGCATATCCTGGCGATCAGCCAGGCCGTCTGTCTCTATCGGAAACAACATCGGATCGACGGGCCGCTTTTTCTGGGCATGGATACCCACGCTCTCTCCGGTCCGGCTCTGACCACCGCTCTGGAGGTCCTGGCCGCGAATGGAGCGGAGGTGATGCTCGCGGAAGGGGACGAATACACCCCAACGCCCGCCATCTCCCATGCGATTCTCACGTACAACCGCGGCCGGAAGACTGGACCTGCGGATGGCATCGTCATCACGCCTTCGCACAATCCTCCGCATGACGGCGGATTCAAATACAACCCCCCGCACGGCGGGCCGGCGGAGCACGCGGTCACCTCATGGATCGAGACGAAAGCGAATGAGTTCCTTGTAAATCGGCTGGCCGGAGTGAAAAGAGTCGGTTCGGCGCAGGCTCTGCGGGCGACGACGACGCATCGCCACGACTTCCTTCACAATTACATCAACGATCTTGTCAATGTGGTCGATTTGGGCGCAATCCGCGGTGCCAAGCTTGCGTTGGGTGTCGATCCGCTCGGTGGCGCCGGGGTCCATTACTGGGAGCCTATCGCCGAGCGCTACGGCCTCAATCTCACGGTCGTGAATCGGACGGTCGATCCGACCTTCCGAACCATGACGGTGGATTGGGACGGGCAAATCCGCATGGATCCCTCCTCGCCCTACGCCATGCAGCGTTTGGTCGGAATGCGGGACCGCTTTGACATCTCGTTCGCATGCGACACCGACTCCGACCGGCACGGCATCGTGACTCGGAGCGCCGGATTGTTGCCGCCCAATCATTATCTGTCGGTCGCGGTCTTCCATCTGTTTCAGCACCGGCCGGGATGGTCCAAAACCGCAGCCGTTGGCAAGACCCTGGTGAGCAGCCAGATGATCGATCGCGTCGCCGCGAAACTCGGCCGCCGGCTCCACGAGGTGCCGGTGGGCTTCAAATGGTTCGTGGACGGCTTGCTTGACGGTTCGCTCGGCTTCGGCGGCGAGGAAAGCGCCGGCGCCTCGTTTTCCCGCTTGGACGGCACCGTATGGACGACGGACAAAGACGGCATTGTCCCGGCGCTGCTGGCAGCCGAAATCACGGCCCGGCTGTGCCGCGATCCCGGAGAAATTTACCGCGACCTGACCCGGGAGTTCGGGGCACCAGCCTATGACCGTGTCGAGGCGCCGGCCACGGCGAAGGAAAAGGCCGCATTGGGAAAACTATCGCCTCAACAGGTCGGAGTTGCCGAGTTGGCCGGCGAGAAGATCGAGAACGTCTTGACCCGGGCTCCGGGCAACGGAGCGCCTATTGGCGGACTTAAGGCGGTGACGCGGAGCGGCTGGTTCGCCGCCCGGCCATCGGGCACCGAGGAAATCTACAAGATCTACGCGGAGAGCTTCCAGGGC
>JBOHXF010000526.1:0-4866 GCA_050737455.1 Opitutaceae bacterium
CGCGCACACTGATCCTTCCCTAGGCATGAATTCGTTCCTGGCCCTGCTGGTCCGCCTGTGCATCCTGGCGCTCGGCGTCACCCTCGCGACCAAGATCGTGCCGGGCATCCGCTGCGACGGCGCGGGGACCCTGCTCGCGGTCGTGATCCTCCTGACGGTGTTCAACGCCGTGCTGAAGCCGCTGCTGGTCATCTTCACGCTTCCGTTCATCCTGGTCACGATGGGGCTGGGCATCGTGTTCATCAACGCGCTGCTGTTTCTTTTTGCGGGTCGGCTGGTGGGCGGTTTCCACGTTTCCGGGTTCGGGGCGGCGTTTTTCGGATCGCTTGTGGTAAGCATCACCAATCTCGTCATCAGCGGCCTCATGCGCCGGACCCGCCCGCCGAGCCCGCCCCGCCCGCCTCGAGGGGGCGGAGACGTCATCGACATCTGATCCGCTTTCCGCTCCGTTTTCGAGCCGCTTGACGGTGGCCGCCCAGCCGGCGAGGCTGGTGGGATGGCTGAAACCAACGAATACGATCTCGTCGTGATCGGCGGCGGCCCGGCGGGATATCCGGCGGCGATCCGCGCCGGCCAGCTTGGCAGGAAGGTCGCGTGCGTCGAGCAGGAGCGCGCCGGCGGGACCTGCCTGAACTGGGGCTGCATCCCCACGAAAGCCCTGCTGAAGAGCGCGGAGCTTTACCGGAAGATGCTCAAGGCCGGCGATTTCGGGCTGTCGGTGAAGGATCCGAGGTTCGACTTTCCCAAGATCATGCAGCGATCGAGGCTGGCCTCCGATCAGATGGCGAAAGGCGTGGAGTTCCTGTTCCGGAAGAACCGCGTGGAGTATGTGAGCGGCCGGGCCCAGGTGAGCGCGCCGGGCATGGTCGAGGTGACGGACGGCCCCGGCAAGGGACGATTCTTTCGTACCAAAAACATTCTCATGGCGACCGGCTGCCGGATGCGCCAGATCCCTAATCTCGCGGTGGATGGCCGGACCGTGTTGACCTCCCGGGAGGCGCTGGCCTCCACGAAGCTGCCCAAGTCGGTCCTGATCGTCGGCGCCGGGGCCATCGGCGTGGAGTTCGCGTATTTTTACAACGCGTTTGGCTCGAAAGTGACCCTGGTCGAGATGCTGCCGCAGATTCTTCCGGTGGAGGACGAGGAGGTGGCAAAGCTGCTGCAACGCTCATTCGAGAAACAGGGCATCGCCGTGCGGGTCGGCACGACCTGCGGGAATTTCCGGGTGGGCAAGGACTCGGCCAAGGCCACTCTCACAAAGGACGGCCGGAGCGAGGAAATCGAGGCCGAGGCGATCCTGTGCGCCGTCGGCGTTGTGCCCAATCTGGAGGGGGCGCTGTCGCCGCGCGTGAAGCTCGATCTTGAGCGCGGATACGTGAAGGTTGGCGAGGACTACCAGAGCTCGGTGAAGGGCATCTATGCGGCGGGCGACATCATCGGCCCCCCTTGGCTTGCGCACGTGGCGACGTTCGAAGCGGTGAACGCTGTGAACGGCATGTTCGGCGCGAGCCCGCCCCGGCGGGTCAAGGTCTTCCCCGGCTGCACATACTGCCAGCCCCAGGTGGCCAGCATCGGCCTGACGGAGAAGGCCGCGAAGGAAGGAAAGCTCGACTTCCGGGTGGGGAAGTTCCCGTTCACGGCGTCGGGCAAGGCGGTCGCTTCGAACGAGGCGGAGGGTTTTGTGAAGATACTCAGCGACGCCAAGACGGGCGAGATTTATGGCGCCCACATCATTGGTTCCGAGGCCACCGAGCTTATCGCCGAGTTTGGCCTCGCGATCGAGGCTGAGCTGACGGTCGAGGAACTCCACCGCACGATGCATGCCCACCCGACGCTCAGCGAGGCCGTGGGCGAGGCCGCGGCGGCGACCCATGGCCAAGCGATCCACATCTGATGCGGCCCGTCAGACGGCGGCGATCATTTCCTTGAGGAGGCTCGTGAGGTACGGGATGAGCTGCTTTTTGCGGCTGACGATGCCGGGCAATTCGAAGATCTCGTCCTGCTCCACATGGGCGTAGGAAATCCGGCTGATGATCTCCGGGTCCCCTTTCACGAGCATGAGGGAATTCTGGGTGTTGATGTCGGTCACGAGCAGCGCCCCGAAGAGCAGCTTCTCCTCCACGACCAGACGCTCCACCGCGGCGGCGAGCTCCTTCGATTTCTGCCAGAAGTTCGTGAAGCCCAGCTCCTCGACCTGCGAGACCGCGAAGCGGACGCCGTCCTCGACATAGGTCTTGAGGTCGGACCGGATCACCTTCTCCGGAGGCTGGGCGAGGATGATCGAGCCGGACGAGAAGATGTCGTCGGCCAGCCGGCGCGAGTTGACGCCCGCCAGCGAGGCCAGCCATAGGAGGATTTCGGCATCCTTGGGCGTCGAGGTCGGACTGTTGAGGTGCAAGGTGTCTGTGACGAGTCCGCTCATCAGGATGCCGGCGATGTCCGGCGAGGGGGCGAGCCCCTCGCGCCGGAACAGATCGGCGATGATCGTGCAGGTGGATCCGACGGGCTCGTTGATGAACAGGATCGGCTGCGGGGTCGGAAGCGCCCCCAGCCGGTGGTGATCGATAATCTCGACGATGGAGACCTCATCCGCCCCGGCGACGGCCTGGGAGATCTCGTTGTGATCGACCAGGACGAGGCGCGTTCCCACCGGCTTGATGATGTCGCTTTTGGAGAGGAAGCCGAGCAGGCCTCCTTTTTCGTCCACGACGACGTAGCCCCGGCCCGGGAGAACCGCGAGCTTGCGCCGGATGTCGGCGATCCGGATGTCGGGATGCACGGTGGCGACCTTCCGGTCGATCACCCGCTCGATCGTCGAGGCGGACCGCACGATGAGCGCCGTGGTGGCCGAGTCCCAGGGGCTCGAGATGAGGCTCACCTTCTTTTCCCGAGCCTGCGCGATCAGGCCGGGCTCCACGGGCAGGTTGGCCGTCACGATGATCCCGCGCACGCCGATCTCGACCGCTCGCTGCTGCACGTCCGTCCGGTCGCCGACGATGATCACCGATTGCGCCGCCGGGATCTTGTCCCGCTCCGACACCCGCCAGAACGAGTTGATGTCCATCGTCCCGAGCCGGATGAAGAGCTGCTCCGTCCGGTCACCGTCGACCAGATGGTAGGTCTTCGCCTTGAGGGCCCGGGCGATGTTGGAAAGCGAGGCGTCGACCTGCCGCATCACCCGGGGCTCGTTCACCCGCGGTATGAACACCCCGCCAAGATGCGAGAGCGAGACGGTCCCCGCCACACGCCGGCCGCCGTCGACCACGGGCAGGAGAGGCAGGTCATGGCGGTCGATCAGCTCCAGGGCCTCCGCGCACGTCGCGTTCTCGGCGACGGCGACGACCTCCGCCGTCATGAGGTCCTCCACCCGGGGGAAGACGTCGCTCAGGTACATCGGGAGCGGCTGATGAAATCGTTCGAGCACGCTGTCGATCCGCGCGTTGGAATTGCCGCACCGCGCGGGCGCGAAGTCTTTTTCGCCTTTGGCCTGCTTGAAGGCCGCGTAGGCGATGGCGGAGCAGATGGCGTCCGCATCCGGGTTGCGATGACCGATGATGTAGGTTGGAACCATGACAGGATTCGACCAATGATGAATATCGACAACTTGGACAAGCCGAGTCCAAATGGGGTGCGATGAAGGTTTACCTAGATGGCCAATGGGTTGAAGAGGCGGACGCAAAGGTGTCCGTTTTCGACCACGGATTGCTTTACGGGGACGGGGTTTTCGAGGGGATACGCCTGTACGAGGGCAACGTGTTCCGGCTGGAGGAGCACCTGGAGCGCTTCGAATGCTCGGCAAAAGCGATCCTTCTGCCGCTGCCCCTCGACCGGGCGCGGCTTCGGGAGGCGACTTGCGAGACCTGCCGGGTCAACGGCCTGCGCGACGCGTACATCCGGTTGGTGGCGACACGGGGCGTGGGTGATCTCGGACTCGCTCCCTGGCTCTGCCCGAAGCCCAGCCTGTTCATTATCGCCAGCCGCATCGCCCTTTATCCCCAGGAACATTACGACAACGGGCTTTCCATCGTCACGGTTCCCACGCGCAGGATCGGCCCCGCCGCCCTGCCGCCTACGATCAAATCGCTCAATTATCTCAATAACATCCTGGCGAAGATCGAAGCGCGCCAATTTGGCGCGTTGGAGGCGATCATGCTCAATGACGAAGGCTATGTCGCGGAATGCACCGCCGACAACGTCTTCATCATCCGCAAGGGCCAGCTCATGACGCCCGCCGCCAGCCAGGGCGCCCTGAGGGGCATCACCCGCTCAGCCATCCTGGACATCGCCCGGGACATCGGCCTGCCGGCTTCCGAAACCGATCTGACCCGGTACGATCTGTGGTGCGCCGACGAATGCTTCCTGACGGGCACGGGAGCGGAGGTCATTCCCGTCGTGAAGCTCGATGGCCGCGAAATCGGAACCGGAAAGCCTGGCCCGGGGACCCGGCGCGTCCTCGAAGCCTTTCGCCAGCGGGTCCGCACCGAAGGCACCCGGCTCTGACGGCCTCAAGTTTTGGCGCGCCGTCACGATCCATCGCTTGGCACGGTTCTGTGCCTGGATGTCGCATTTGTGCGTACGCACTGGTACTTGCCAGGGCGAAAAGCCATGGCACATTTAGTGCACATCGATCGGATGCCCTAGCATGAACAACCCACTCAAGTGCGACTTCTGCTCGAAACCCGCCACGGTGCACCTGACCCAGATCGTCAATAACAAGGTGCACAAGGTGGACTTGTGCGAATCCTGCGCGCAATCCAAGGGGGTGACCGATCCGAGCGGGTTTTCCCTTGCCGACCTGCTGCTCAAGGCCTCACTTAACCCCGAAGGCGCGCCGGCCGGCGGGATCCGCTGTGAACAGTGTGGGTT
>JBOHXF010000527.1:0-3314 GCA_050737455.1 Opitutaceae bacterium
ACCAGGTGGCGACCGACATGCGCTTGTTCTTCAAGCATGCATGTGCCGTCCTGGACGAGCGCCTCCTCGCCGCCGAGCGGGTGCTCCTCGGCGTGGCCGAGCAGCACGAGGCGATCATGATTCCCGGCTACACGCATCTCCAGCGTGCGCAGCCCGTCTCGGCCGCGCATCACCTGCTCGCTTGGCTCGAAATGCTGGACCGGGACCGGGGGCGGTTCATCACGGTGGCCGACCACGCCAACTGGTGCCCCCTGGGCTCGGGCGCGATCGCCGGCACCACGCTTCCGATCGACCGGGAATTCACCGCGGGCCTGCTGGGCTTCGTGGACGCCGCCGGCAAGCCGCGCCTCACCCAGAACTCCATGGACGCCGTCGCCGACCGGGACGTGCACGTCGAGTTCGCCGCGGCCTGCGCGCTGGCCGGAGTGCATTTCTCCCGCATCGCCGAGGATCTCATCCTCTGGAGCAGCGCCGAATTCAAATTCGTGGAGATGCCGGACGCGTTCGCGACGGGCTCCTCGCTCATGCCGCAGAAGAAGAACCCCGACGCCTGCGAGCTGCTGCGCGGCAAGTCGGCCCGGCTGCAGGGCAATCTCCAGACCCTCCTCGTCCTGGCCAAGGGCCTTCCGCTCACCTACAACCGTGACCTCCAGGAGGACAAGCCGCCGGTCTTCGACAGCTACGACCAGACGGCGCTGTGTGCGGAGGTCCTCGCGGCGACGCTTTCCGGGCTCCGGTTCGTGCCCGAGCGCTGCGCCGCGGCCGTCGCCGATCCCGCCCTGCTCGCGACGGATCTGGCCGATTATCTCGTCCGGCGGGGCGTCCCCTTTCGCGAGGCGCACCAGGCCGTCGGGCAGGTCGTGGCGCTGGCGGAAAAGGCGGGCGTGCCCCTCGATCGGGTCCCGGGCGCTGAGGTCCGCGCCATCCATTCCGGCTTCGGCGCGGACTGGGCGGAAACCTTCGACCTGCGGCGCGCGCTCGAAGCCCGTAAGGGGACCGGCATGCCTTCGCCCCGGCAGATCCGGGTCCAGTTCGACCGCTGGGAAAAGACGCTGCGGTGAGCCGCATCCGCATTCTGTCCGAGCGGGTCGCGAACCAGATCGCCGCCGGAGAGGTCGTCGAGCGGCCCGCAGCCGCGGTCAAGGAGCTGGTGGAAAACGCGCTCGACGCGGGCGCGACGCGCATCGAGGTGAAATTCCGCGGCGCAGGCCGCGAGCTCATCCGGGTCGAGGACGACGGTCAGGGCATGGACCGGGACGACGCCTTGCTCGCCCTGCAGCGGCACGCCACGAGCAAGATCGCGGAGGCGGAGGACCTGCGGCGCCTGGGCAGCTTCGGATTCCGGGGCGAGGCGCTTCCTTCTATCGCCAGCGTGGCCCGGTTCGTCCTGCAGACCCGCGCCGCATCATCGGACGCAGGCACGGAGGTCGTCGTCAACGCGGGAAAGCTTCTTGAGGTCCGGGAGTGCGGGCGCCCGGTGGGAACCAGCGTCGAGGTGGCTCATCTGTTCCATCCCGTGCCCGCCCGGCGGCGCTTCCTGAAGTCGGACGCGACCGAGTCCGCGCACATCGTCCAGGTCGTGAGAGGTTACGCTCTGGCCTTTCCGGGCGTGCACTTCTCGCTCGCACAGGACGGCCGTGACCTCTTCCGCTCCCCGCAATGCCCGTCGCTTGCCGAGCGGGTGGGGGAGATTTTCGGGCTCGAGCTGGCCGCGGGCCTGGTTCCCATCGAGGCCGCGGAGGGAAGCTGGGGCCTCACCGGCCTCGTCGGCCGGCCCGGCCTGGAGCGCTCCGGGCGCCGGGACTTTCTGACATTCGTCAACAACCGGCCCGTGGAGAGCCAGGCGCTCAGCTTCGCCGTCGACGAGGGCTACCGCGAGTCGCTGACCAAGGGAAAGCACCCGACGGCGTTTCTTTTCCTCACATGCGATCCGGACGCGGTGGACGTGAACGTCCATCCGACCAAGCGCGAGGTGCGGTTCCGGCAAGAGAGGGTCATGAGGGAATTCGTGGCCCGCTGCGTTGCGGCCCGCCTTCGCGCCCTTGGAGGGGAGGCGGGCCGTGGCGCCGGCACCCGCCCCGCTCCTGGGGCGCCTGCACTGGAACCGTTCCGCGGCCCGCATTTTCCGTTGACGCCGCGCGGGCCCGGTGGCGGGATCCGGCCGGCGGAGGGCGGCGGAATCGAAACGGCCGCGCCGGGATCAAGGGTGCCCATCGCGCAGCGCCTGCCGATCCCCTTCGAGCATCCTGAGCCGCCGGAAGGCCGGCCCGATCCGGCCGTCGAAGAGAGGCCGGCGCCTGAGCCGGCCGATTCGGCTACCGGCACCGAAGCCGGAGCGAGGACCCCCGCCGCCAGCGCCTCGCCGCCGGCGGTAGCGGGATGGCGGTGGCTGGGCCTCGTCCAAGGCGCTTACGCCGTGTTCGAGACGGCCTCCGGGCTCGTCCTGCTCGATCTCGGAGCCGCGTGGGAGCGGGTCTGGTACGAGCGGCTAAAAGACCGCCTCGGCGAGGGGCCGGCGCCATGCCAGCGGCTTCTGCTGCCGATCGGCCTCGAACTGGATCCTATCGCGTCGGCGCTGCTGATCGATGGCGGAAGATTCCTTGCCGCGCAGGGATTCGAGGTAGCGGAGTTCGGCCGGCATTATTTCCGCATCGAGGCGACGCCCGATTGGCTGGAGCCCGGAGAAGCGGAAGCGTTCGTCCGCGAGGTGCTGGAGGCACTGCGCGAGGGCCGGATCGACGAGGGGCGGCCGGATCTCGCCCGGGAGGCGCTTGCGCGGATGGGCGCCGCACGGGTCGCCCGCCGCCGCGGCGCTGTCACGGAGCCGGAGGCCCGCCGTCTGCTCGATCAGCTATTTGCGGCCGAACTGCCCCTGACGAGTCCGGCCGGCCGGCCGACCTTCGTCGAGTTGAACTGGAACGAGCTGGCGCGCCGGTTCCGAAAAGGCTGATCGCCGGTGTCCCGGCGCCGCTCCCAATTGCGTGACGTGGTCATCGCCTTGGTCGTGCCGCCGGAGGATTTTCCTCTCCCTACGAGGTGCTGACCGCAAACCCGACCGACTAGACGGCGCTCAAGAGCTTCGTGGCGAAGATCAACGAGCGCTACAAAGAAAATCAACACTCGATTTTTCTTCCCATCCTTGCAATAAGCGGATGATGTTGGCTGTCCGACGTGAAACTCGTGTTCGATTCGCCAAAGGTCGCCGGGCTAATGTCCGAATTCAAAGTGCGCAAGCTATTCTGGTACTGCCTCCTAACGCTTGGCGGATGCATTGCGCCCTTGAGTTGGGCCGCAGGCGTGATGCCGCCCTACAT
>JBOHXF010000528.1:0-5464 GCA_050737455.1 Opitutaceae bacterium
GTGCCGCGCGCGGCACCGGCGGCGAGCGGATTTTCCCGATCTTCGATTTTCGGCTCGGGCTCGGGTGCGGCGACGACGGGAAGGGCGATCGTGAAGCGGGTGCCCCGGCCGAGCTCGCTCGATACGCTTAGGGCGCCGCCGGAGGCGTGGATGATCCCGAGCACGCTCGATAGTCCGAGCCCCCGGCCCGTGAATTTGGATGTGTAGAACGGCTCGAAGATCCGGCGAATCTGATCGGGCGGGATGCCGGCGCCGGTGTCGGCCACCTCCACCATCACGAACGCGCCGGGTTCGGCCATTTCGCCGTGGGTCATTCGGGCCAAGTCTCCGGCCGCGAGCGTCGCCCGCCGGGTCGACAGGGAAATGCGGCGGGGCGGGGACCGCAACGCCTCGCCTGCGTTGATGACGAGGTTCATGAGCACCTGCCGGACGCGGGCGGGATCGCCTTTGCCATGCGGCAGATCGGGTTCGAGGGCGACGATCAGCTCCGCATCCTTCGGAACCGACGCGTGGAGAAGTTCGAGCGTCTCGTCGATCAGCGTGTTCGGGTGCACCGCGGTGCCGCCGGCCGAGCGGTTTTTCCCCGCGTATGCGAGCATCTGCTCGCAGAGTTCCGCGGCCCGGCGCGAGCTGGTTTCTATCCGTCGGAGGTGCTCCGCGGTTTCGGAGCCGGCGGGCGTCTCCATCCTGGCGAGCGAGGCGCTGCAGAGAATGCCTGTTAGGATATTGTTGAAATCGTGCGCGATCCCGCCGGCGAGAACGCCGAGGCTTTCGAGCCGCTGCGTCTGCTCAAGGCGCTTTTCCAGCTCCCGCCGGCCCTCCTGCTCGGCAAGCATGAAATTGAACGCCTCCGTGAGCCGCCCGACCTCGTCGTCGGCCGCCTTGGGCACGCGCAGCGTATAGTCGTCGGTCTCGGCCACCCGCCGGGCGGTCTCGGCAAGCGCCAGGATCGGCCGGGTGATCGCCCGCTGCAGCGGAAGGCCGAGAGCGCAGGCAAGCGCCAGGGCGCAAACGAGGATTCCGAAAAAGAAGACCGCGGCCGCCGAGAGGAATTGCCGAACGGCGCCCGAGATATCCGCATCGATCTGAAGGGTGCCGAGGCTCGGCTCGCCGGGATGGCCCACCGGTTGAACGAGTTCGAGCCGCCACCAGGCCCGCGGTTCGGGCGGCCTTCCGGGCCGCGCGAAAGCCTCCGGTCGGTCCGTGCTGACGAAGTTCGCGAAATCGGCGCCTGAGGCGTCGAGAAGCCGGGCGGCGACGATCTCCCGGCGGCCGCGCAGGGTCGCGAGCAGTTCGCGGGCGCCCGCCGCGTCGTGAAACTCGAAGGTGGGCGCGGCGTTGGCCGCGACGACCTTCGCCACCGCCGTCAGATCGGTGCGCTCGTGTTCGCGCGCGAGCCGGAAGAGAAAGGCGAAGCAGGCGGCGAGCGCGGCCGTAACGGCGACGCTGCAGATCAAAAGGGTGAGCCCGAGCAGCTTCGTTGCGAGCGGCAGATCGCGCAGCCGCTTCACGGGAGAACCCCTGGTTTGTCGTGCACGAGCTGCGCGGCGCTGGCGAGCAGGCTGCGCAGGCGCAGCCCGACGCGTTCGGCGCGGTCCGGATTTACCTGAAGCCGGACATTGTCGTCGACAAAGATGAAATTCACTTCGCCTCCGCGCTCGGCGAAACCGTCGGTTTCGCCCACCAGCAGGAGCGGTCGATCGTCGACCAGCCGGCGCAGTCCGGCGGAACCCAGATGAGCCGAGCGCAGGACGAAGGCGATCTCGCAGTGGGCGGGCAAGGCGGCGCCGGGCGCCACGAGCACCACCGAAATGGCGCGTCCCCCGGAAGTTCTCTTGCCGAGGAGCGCCTGGCGGACGATGCGCTCGTCCGCGGCGCCGCGGGCCACGACGGCGATGACGAACGGATCCCCGGGGGAGGCGAACACGCCTTCAGGCCACTCGACGTAGCGCGTCAGCTTGTACAGATAGGCGGCCTCGATGTCGTAGCCCAGTTCCACGTCCGCGCTCGGCACGGGCGGCCCCGCGAGAGAGGCCGACGCGAAGACCCCGCCTGCGAAGAGAAGGGCGGCGAGGCGACGATGACGGGACGAACGCGGCGGCATCGGTCAGAACCTCCAGGCGGTGCGCACGAAGAAGTCGCGCCGGATGGCCACCGCCGGATAGGTGGACTCCGCGGGCGCCTCAAAATGCGCGCCTTGGAGGGCGTTTTGGACTCCGCCATCGAATTCGAGAGTGTCGGTGGGCCGCCAGACGACCTGCGCGTCGACACGGAAATAGCCGGGAACGTCCGGCTCGCCATATTCCTGAAGGCGTCCCACCGCGGCACCGAGGACGGATACCTCCCAGTCGCGCGGCAGGTCGATCGAGGACCGGAGGCTCGCCATCTGTTCGGGCTCGGCGTAATCGGGCTGGGTGAGCGGTGGGAGCGAGGAGGTCGAGGCGACGATCTTTTCGGCGGTGTAATTGGCCACGATGCGCCAGTCCTCGGTCACGCGCCAGATCGCGCTTGCCTCCGCACCGTAACCGGTGGCCGAGGCGGCGTTGACCGCATTGTAATTCTCCTCGATATAATAGGGCGAGAGGTGCAGGGTCTGGGTCGGCGTGAAATCGCGCAGGCCGGTGTACCGGTTGAGGTACGTCGAGACGTCCACGGAAAACCGCGTGCCGGAACGCCAGCGCCAGCCGGCCTCGTATGCGACCAGGTTCTCCTGATGAAACTGGGAGGAACCCTGGAGCGCCACGACGATGGGCGGGTACGGGCCGGCAGCCGGAATTTCCTCATAGGTGATGTGCGCCTCGCGCTCGAGGACGAACGGCGTTCGGATCGCCCGCGACACCGCGAGCCACCCGGTCACGCTCGGCGCCGGCATCCAGGTGAGCCGCACGCTCGGCAGGACCTGCGTGGGGACATAAGGATCGTGCTCGACCTTGGTTCCGACGGTCAGCCGGAGGTCGCCGGGAATCAGCGCGATTTCGTCCTGCGCGAACAGATTTGCGAGCATCTGGGTCACCCGCGGCTCGGGGAGGTACAGGACGTCGGGATCGAATCCGGTCAGATCCAGCAGGTCCCGGCGCACGCCGCCACCCCATAGGAAATCCTGCCGGGTGCCGATCTTGATCCGGTCGCTGAAGTCCAGGTCCTCGCTGTTGCCGCGGTCGACAATGCCCAGCGGCAGACCGCCCGGAGCCGCAAAGGCGCCGGCGGTCGCGGAATCCGGGTGGGCGTAGGCGTAGAGCTGGACCGTGAATTCGTCGCCGGTCGGGTTGTGCCAGGTGAGCCGCCCGAGAATGTTCATGGGCCGGCGGGTGTCCCCAATGTCCGCGGGCTCGTCGGGAAGCGGAACGGCGAGGATCGAATAATGGTGCAGCACCTGGTAATCGCCCTGCACCGTGAGGTGCAACTCGTCGCTGGGCTCGCTGTCGATGCGGAAACCGGTCGCGATTTCCCGAAAGTAATCCTGGGTTTCGCCTGAGGGCGGAGGATCCAGCGCGTTCTGGGTGTCGATCACGCTCGCATAGACTCTCGCCCAGGTATGGCTCCCGGCCTGCCAGCCGTACTGGACGGTGCTCTCCGTTCCGACGGTGCTGTCCTCACGGATCGAGACGAGGCCGCCCTGCGTGTCCCGGGCGCTTTTGGAAATGATGTTGATGATGCCGTTGGCCGCGTTCGCACCCCACAGGGTCGCGCCCGGCCCGCGCACAACCTCGATGTGGTCGAGGTTTTCGACGGGCAGGCTGGCCTCCGCCCAATCCACTCCGCCGTAAAACGGCGAATAGATCGACCGGCCATCGAGCAGGACGAGGAGCTTGTTCGAGGTGAGCCCGTCGAAGCCGCGGACGCTCACCGTCCAGCGGAACGGGCTCTCGTTCATGACCTCGACGCCGGGCACGAGCCGGAGGGCGTCGGCGATGTCGTCGAGACCGTAACGCAGCATTTCCGCGGAGGTGATCACGCTGACGGCCGATGAGGTGTCGAACACGGGTTCCGTCCGCTTGGCGGCTGCGGAGATGTTGAGTTCGCCCAGCTCGTCAAGGTTCAACGTCGTCAGATCCTCGGGAGCCGGAGGGGTCGTCTGGGCCGCGGCGCCTCCCGCTGCCAGGAGGGACAGGCAGAGGGCGGAAAGGGCCGCCGGAAATCGCGGCCGTCGGCACTTAAGCGGCATTGACGGGAAAAAGGGTGAGTTATCTCACGGTTACATCGGTTTGCCGGGCGGCCGATTTAGCAGTATTCCCGCCCCGGCCTCGGGCCCAACGTTCTGCGGCGGACGTCATTGGCGCCCGGATTTTGACCTTTCCTCGGTGTTCGATTGAATCTTCCATCACACCTCGACCATGTCCGCCTCCGCCGAGATTCCCGTTTCGCCGTACACCAAGGACGCGCCATTTCCCGCCCGGGTCACCGAAGCCAGACTCCTCAACCAGCCTGGCTCGGGCAAGGAAACCCGGCATTTCGTCGTGAGCATCGTGGGCAGCGGCCTGCATTACACGGCCGGTGACTCCCTGGGGGTGTTCCCGGCCAACCCTGCTGGGGAGGTCGAGGAAATCCTCGAACGGCTGGGCGTCTCCGGGGAGGACGAGGTGCGGGTGCCGCGTGTGGATGGGCCGATCCGCCTCCGCGAGGCTCTGACCCGCCGACTGGCCCTTTCGGGCCCCACGCGCAAGTTCGTGGAGGCGCTTGCCGCACGCGCGAGCGCGCCCGAGGAGAAGAGCCGGCTTTCCGGGCTCCTCGGCCCCGAGTCGGCCGCGCTCCTTGCCGAGTATTTGGCCGAACGGGAGTTCGTCGATCTGCTGGCCGAATATCCCAGCGCCCGGTTTTCCGCGCAGGAGTTCGCCGATCACCTCCGGCGGCTCATGCCGCGGCTCTATTCCATCGCGTCCTCGCCTCGGCTCCATCCCACGGAGGTCCATCTTACCGTTGCGGTGGTGCGCTACCGGACCAATGGCCGCGATCGAACGGGGACCTGTTCCACCTTTCTCGCCGACCGCGTCCAAGTCGGCAACACGCTCGTGCCGGTCTTCGTGTCGCATTCCCGTTTCGGGCCGCCGGGTGATCCCGCCATGGACGCTATCATGGTCGGGCCGGGGACCGGGGTGGCTCCATTCCGTGCATTCATGCAGGATCGCGCGGGCGCCGGAGGAACCGGCCGCAACTGGCTGTTTTTCGGCGAACAGCACCGGGCGACGGATTACCTTTACGAGGAGGAATGGGGCCGGCATCTGGCGGACGGAACCCTCACCCGGCTCGACCTGGCGTTCTCGCGGGATCAGGCGCAGAAGATTTACGTGCAGGACCGGATGCGCGAGCACGCGACCGACCTGTGGTCCTGGATCCGCGGCGGAGCCGCGTTCTATGTCTGCGGCGATGCCAAGCGCATGGCCAAGGACGTCGACACCGCGCTGCTCGACATCGTTGCCGAGCAGGGCCGGATGCCCCCCCAGGAGGCCGCCGATTACGTCAGGGC
>JBOHXF010000529.1:0-7188 GCA_050737455.1 Opitutaceae bacterium
CCCCTGGCCGGCGTCCCCTCGAAGGGCGCCGACTTCCGAAACATCCGGGCAGCCGGGACCGACCGGACATTCGAAGTGACCTGGACGACAGGCGCGCCGCCGAGCCCGGGCGGCCGGTTCGACGGGCTTGCCGCCGTCAGCGTCCGGAGGCACGGTGCGGAAGCTGAAGCAGGTGCCTCGCGGGTGCGCGGGGTGCGAAGCACCGTGCTTGGGGATCCTGGCACCGTGGTCTTGCTTGGACAGACCCCGCAGGTGCGGCCGGCCCGCGAGGACACTGCCAAGCTGGACGATTTCTGGACCCCGACCCTGGACGTGCGCCGCGAAGCCGCCGCGCGTTCGGAGACGGAGTTCATCGCGGTCCACGAGCCGTTCGTCGGCCGGCCTTCAATCCGTTCGGTCACCGCCTGCCAGCCTGAGTCGGGGGCATTCCCAGCTGGCGCCAGCGCGCTCCGCGTCGAACACGCTGAAGGCGTCGATTATCTAATCGCCGCAAAACAGCCGCAAGCTCTCACGTTCATCTTGTCGGACGGTCGCACGGTCCGCTTCCACGGCGTGCAGGCCGTCCTCCGTTTCGCGGCGGCACCGGGCAGCGCGCTCCGCTGGGTCTACCTCTATAACACCGATCGTCTGCAAATCGGCGATCTCGTTCTGACCACTCCGTCGCCTTTCACGGCGCGGCTTCTGGCGGTCCGCCGCGACCCGGCCAAATCATCCTATGCGTTCGTGGTCGTCAATCACCGCACACCGATCCGTCTGGCGGGCTCGCCCCTGCTCGTGATTCATCCCGATGGCACGACGCACGGCTACACCGTGACCGCCGTACGAAAATCAGGCGCCAATCTCTCGCTGGCGCTGCCGGACGACCCCGGGTTTGTCCTAAGAGGCAACGCGACGGAATTTCTCGCCTTCCCCGCAAACCATATCGCCGGCCCGAACCGGGTGCGGATTGACGCGATCTCGCTGATCCGCTTCGGGCCGTCCGGCGTGACCGTCACGGGCAACGCGCCGGTGACCTATTCCGACGGGAATTCAACTCACATTGTCCGCCCGGGCGCCCTCCCGTGAATCCGCTTCCTGCTCGTCTCCGGTGGTCGCCGCGGGGAACGGGGAAAATAAAGTAACTCAAGAGTGCTCCCCAGCGAAAGCACCCACCGAACACCTATATCCCGCCGGTCGGAGCCTCAAGCGCGCACGATGGCCGAAGCCCTCAAATGCCCGGAATCGGGGATCACATGAAGCTTGCCAACCTCGGACAAAGTAACTATGCAGTTATGAATGAGACGGATTCCGTGGCACTCACTCGGCGCGTCGGTGCGAATTGGCCTCGCGGCGTTCCTTTCGGCCGCCGCTCTCGCCCAGGCGGCTCCGCCGAGGCTTGACGCGGCGAAGCTCGTCGCCCGGTTTCGCGCCTGGGATGCCGCGCGCAATCACGGCCTTGGCGCCTCGGGCTCGGCCGACAGCGGGGTTTTGGGCTGGCGCGAAGCCGGGATTCTTCGCGGTTACGCCGACCTGTGGGAGGCGACCCGGGACCCCTATTGGCTGGGGAAGATCGACGATCAGTTTGGCCGGATCATCACGCGCGCGGCGCCGGACGGGTGGGGGTTTCTCCAATGGACGACGGCCGATTTCGGCGTGGGGCTCTTCTGCGCCGAACCGTTGCACAATATGGGGTCGGCCACAATCTCGCCGGAACAGCACCGGGAGTTCAGCGCGCATCGAATCCGGCTGATCACGGGGGCCAGCTATATCGTCGAGTTCACCGGGCCGGAGGCGTACCGCGTCGAGGATTTGACGCGGCACGAGTGGCTCGCGACCGGCCAGGTCTACTTGCCGGGCGGCCGCATCGCGTCCATTCCCGGCTGCACGGTGGCGATCAGCGGCCAAGCCCACGCAGGCGACGAATTCTTGGTGCGGACGACGGCTCCGAAGCAGGAGCCGTTCGTGGTGCACGAGGGCATGCTGGGCTATCCCGTGGCCGTGTTCATCGCCGCGGTGAAGGCGGATCCTGCGCTCCAACCGCGCTTCGGCGCCGACGCCGACCGCTTTCTAGCCTTCATCAACCGCAACTTCGTGGAGAAGTGGGAGCCGTACTGGATCGACTTGGGAAGGGGCGCCGGCGCCTACCGCTTCCCTCCCATCATCACGGACCGTTATCCCAACCGGGTCCTGCCACACAACCAGTACCTCGCGATGGCGCGGGTTTACGTCGTTCTGGAGCACGTTCCGGGGGCCGATCCGCTGATGGCGGTGAGGGCCCGCGGGATGGCCCTCAATTTTCGCCGGAACCTGCACCGGAGCGGCACCGGCTGGCGCTGGAATTACTGGGACTGGATCGAGGGTGGGCGGCGGGATGTGGGCGACACGGCCCGCGGGGACTTCAGCCAAGCCCACCGCGAGGATTCGGGCCACGGGACGATCGACGTTGGGTTCGCGCTCGAAGCCTGGCGCCACGGCGTGGTCTTCACCCGAGCCGACATTCGCCGATTTGCCGCGACCTATCTCGACGCGATGTGGAATGGCTCCAACGAAAATCCGCGCCTCGGGACCGACGTCGTCACCCGCGGGGACCGCTTCTCGGCTCTCCTGGGCGACTGGGTGGACCTTTGCCAAGTCGATCCGCGGATCTACTTCCTGGCCTTGACCGCCTTCCTTCGCGAAGGCGAACCGACCTTCAAGATCCCTATGATCCTTGCCGCCGAGCGCGAACTGTCTACGGCTGACTTCTTGAGTCTCAGACATTATTAACTCACTGTAGGTAAGGTTGTTGGGCAGGAAATGAAATGAGCCCAAGCGGGGCGTTTTTTGGCTTACTTGGAGAGTAGGAAAGAGGTAGGAAGGGGCCCATGCCGCAGGTGCAACTACGGGTATTTCCGAATAGAAGCTGGAGTGTGAGCGGCCGCTTGAGCGGGTGCTGGCGGCGTGCGGGATGCTGACGAGCGCGGAGCTGGAGTTCGTCCCGGCCGACGACGTGCCGGAGGGCGCGGTCCTATGCGCGCTGGCGGCGCTGCCCGTCGCTGGAGCGCACGCTATGAATCGTCCGGGGAATGGGGCAAGCTCCTGGGCTTGGACCGGATGCCGGAGGTGAGAACGCTGCGCGAGCGGGAGTCCTTCATGACCGCTTCGCGCAAGCCCAACTCCACGGCCTCCAGGTTGCGGACCCCATTCTTGGCCAGATCGTCGCGGACCAGCTTCAAGAACTCTTCGGTTTCCCGGAAGCATTCGGCGGCACCTTCTTCGGTTTGGAGTTTTTTACTGCCGCTTGTCGTGACAGAAACAATACTCAAGCACAAAACACCCCTTCTCCTCCTACGGTCTCAAAACCGGTTACATTCCGGTCACACCCCCCAAGTCCCGGCCATCGCTCTTTCTGATTGCCCCGCCGGGCGGCGGCCCGCTTTGATTGCCGGTTCATGCCGCGCACCCATCATTGTGCCGAACTGACTCAGGCCGACCTCGGCGCCACGGCGTCGCTCGCGGGCTGGGTGGACACCGTAAGAGATCTGGGTGGGATCATCTTCATCGACCTGCGCGACCGCGAGGGGCTCACTCAGGTGAAATTCGATCCGCAGGTCGACGCCCGCCTCGGCGCCCGGGCCGCGCATCTGAAGGTCGAATCGGTGATCGCGGTTTCCGGCCGGGTGGTCCGCCGGCCCGCCGGCACGGAGAACGCCGCGCTGGCCACGGGCCGGGTCGAGCTGGAGGCGTCCGCGCTGGAGGTGCTCAACGCGGCCGACACGCCGCCGTTCCCCCTGGGCGACGACGACGGGGACAAGGTAAACGAGGACCTGCGGCTCACCTACCGTTATCTGGACCTGCGCCGGCCGAAGATGCGGCGCAACCTCCGCGTGCGTCACCGGGCGACCAAGGCCATCCGGGATTATTTCGACGAGCAGGGATTCCTCGAGGTGGAGACGCCCGCCCTCTTCAAGAGCACGCCCGAGGGGGCGCGGGAATATCTGGTCCCCTCACGCCTGTATCCGGGCCAGTTCTACGCGCTCTCCCAATCGCCGCAGCAGTTCAAGCAGATCCTCATGGTGGCCGGCGTCGAGAAGTACTTCCAGATCGCCCGCTGCTTCCGCGACGAGGACCTGCGCGCCGACCGCCAGATGGAGTTCACTCAGGTGGACGTGGAGATCTCCTTCGTCTCCCGCGAGGACATCTACCGCTTGTTCGAGGGCATGCTGAAGCGGGTCTGGAAGGAGATACTCGGGACCGACATCGGAACGCCCTTCCCGCGGCTCGCGTTCCGGGACGCCATGAACCGCTACGGGGTCGACAAGCCCGACGTCCGCTTTGACCTGGAGCTCACCGACCTGGGCGAGGTGTTCAAGGGCTCCGCGTTCAAGGTCTTCGCCCAGACCCTCGCCTCCGGCGGCGCGGTCAAGGCCGTGAACGCGAAAGGGCTCGCCGATCTCACGCAGGGCGAGCTCAAGAATCTGGAGGACGTCGCGAAGTCGCTCGGCGCGAAGGGCCTTGCCTTCATCAAGATCGAGGGCGGGGAGTGGAAGTCGCCCATCGTCAAATTTTTCTCCGAAGCGGAAAAGGCCGCCCTGGCGGCCCGGTTGGGGTTAGCGGACGGCGACATGGTCTTTTTCGCGGCCGCCCCCTGGGAGAAGGCCTGCGCGATTCTTGGACGGATCCGGCTCGAGGCGGCGGCGCTCCTGCAGAAGCGCGGCAAGCTCGAGATCCGCGCGGATGACTGGCGCTTTCTCTGGGTCGTCGATTTCCCGCTGATGACCTACGACGAGGAGGCGAAGCGGCATGTCGCGACGCATCATCCCTTCACGGCTCCCGTGGCGGAGGATGCCGCGCTCCTCGATTCCGCTCCCGACCGGGTCCGCGGGCAGCATTACGATCTTGTCCTGAACGGCACGGAACTCGGCGGCGGCTCCATCCGGATCCACCAGCCCGCGCTCCAGCAGAAGGTGTTCGAGGATGTCCTCAAGATTCCGAAGGACGTCGTCGAAAGCCGCTTCGGCTACCTTCTGAAGGCGTTCACCTACGGCGCTCCGCCGCACGGCGGTATCGCCTTCGGCCTCGACCGCCTGGTGGCGCTCCTCTGCGGAACGACCAGCATCCGCGACGTGATCGCTTTTCCCAAGACCCAGAAGGGCCAGGACCTCATGGCCGCGAGCCCGACCCCGGTGACGGCGAAGCAGCTCCAGGACCTCCACATCGCGGTCGTCCCGCCGAGCTGAAAAAACTCGTCTTTGCCGGCCGTCCTGAGAAACTGAATCGACCCTCCCAGCTTCCTCATCCTCCGCATGAAACTGATCATCGCCATCATCAAGCCGTTCAAGTTGGAAGAGGTGAAGGAAGCTCTGGCCGAAGCCGGGATCGAGGGCATGACCGTGACGGAGGTGAAGGGTTTCGGCCGGCAGAAGGGCCACACCGAGATCTATCGCGGAAGCGAATACACGGTCGATTTCCTGCCCAAGGTGAAGATCGAGATCGCGGTTCCCGACGACGTGGCCGGCAAGGCGGTCGACGCCATCGTGAAGTCGGCCAAGACGGGCAAGATCGGCGACGGGAAGGTGTTCGTCCTGCCGGTCGAGGAAATCATCCGGATCCGCACCGACGAGCGCGGCGAAGCCGCGGTCTAGCCAAGGGCGGGTGGATCGATTTTAAGCAGGGGCGGCGGATTAAGCCGCCGGCGGGGGTGGTACCGCTCCCGTAGCGCGGTAGTCGGACGTTCGAAAAGGCTGTACCAGAGCCCGGCGAGCAAAATCGTCCCGACCTCCATCGTGGCGAATCCGAACCATCCCTCGAATGCCGAAGTTTGGGTGTGAGTGAAGACGACGTGTACGATGAAATAAAAAAGAGGAAGATTGATGAAATACATCGCATAGGACCACCGGGCCAAACGTTCGATCAGGGCGCCTAACCAGCTTCCCGATCCATGGAGAGAGGTCGCGAGCGGCAGGAGTAGGGCATATCCCAGCGAAATCAGGTTAAACCGGAACGTGTGCGCAAAAAAACTCTCGTTGTGGGCGTGATTCCAGTAAAAGGTCGCGTAGCAAAAAAACAGCAGTGCAACTCCAACCAAAGCCTTCAACGCGCAATGGCGGGAAAAAAGCGTTGGGCGTCGAGCCGCCAGCCAAGCCGCCAGGATGCCGGTCATTAGGGCGTCGAAACGCAAGACGGTGACGATCCGAATGACGCCCCAGCCGTTGGCGGGATTACAGGCATAAGCCATCCGGAGTATGGTTGAGACGCCGTACAGGCCGAAGCCGGCGGTCAGGAACGCGGCATCAAAAGAGCGCCCCCTGCGAAGCAGGACCCAGGTCACGAACGGGAAGAGCAGATAAAACCATTCCTCGACTCCGAGGCTCCATGACTCGGGAAAGAATGTAACGTGATTGCCGGCGAAATTTTGCAGAAACGGCAAGAACGGCGGCGCGAGCGCCAACGGCGCGAAGCAAACGACGTTCAAGGCCAGGAAAACGTAATAATTGGGCAGGGTGCGGAACCATCGCCTCACGTAAAACCTCAGCAGTTCCGACCGATGGCGGAGATCGGCGCCGATGCGCAGAAGGAGGCCGCCGATTAGAAATCCGCTGAGGACGAAGAACAACTCTACCCCCATCGCTCCGGCCTGCCCGAAGTGATAGAGGTGCAGGTTCCGTCCGAAACCCACGGGAATCGGGGGCACGTACGGATAGAGAAAATACTGGCCATGTCCAAAAAGCACCCCGCCGATGGCTAGACACCGCAGCAGGTCCAATCCAAAATTACGGCTGTTCGCGGATTTCGATTTCAATGGGTCTCCCCGGGGGAAAAGCTGCCAGAATGAGTAACAGCCCGGCTCGGCCTTCCATCAAAGCCGTAGCCCTTGCTTCGCACCGCATTGCGGTGCTGGGTTTGCCCGGCGAATGGTGTCCATTCTCAGAATGCTAGCGAAATTCCGCGAAGAACGAAAATTACGCAGTTCCCGTGATAGCTGGGCGCTTGAATTCAATCTCATTATCAACGGTGAGCCGAAAGTCGTTCGAACGACCCCAAATGCAAGGTCGTAATCGGCCCGTCCGCGATAAAAGGGGTTATTCGCGGATTTCAGTGGGCTCCCGAGGGAAAGGCCGCTGTGAAAGGGCGGCGTGAGGGCAATCAGCTCGTACGCCGGGACTCGGCCTTTTCTCGGATCGCATTGCGATCCTGGCCTCGCCCGGATGGGCGGTTACGGTCTGGACG
>JBOHXF010000530.1:0-6962 GCA_050737455.1 Opitutaceae bacterium
CTCGCATCCTCCCGATCGGCTCGCGCTTCGCCGGGACCACCCGCGGGATCGTCGAAGTCGCCGGAGTCCTCCGCGAGGCTTCCCTCCAGCAATCCCATTGAGCGTCCCGTTCCAGTCGGTCGCGGTCGTCGGGTCAGGAGCGATCGGAATATACTACGGGATGCGGCTGGCGTTCGGGGGGGCCGACGTGAAGTTTCTGCTCCGGGGAGATTTGGCGGCGGTCCGACGGCGCGGGTCGCTGATCCTCCATCTCGACGGCGAAACCAGGGCATTGCAGCCCGTCGCCGCGTTCGGCTCGACCCGGGAGATCGGGCCGGTCGATCTCGCTCTCGTCACGCTCAAGACGACCGCGAACGCCACGCTTCCGGATCTGCTTCCTCCCTTGATCGGAAGGGAAACGATCCTCCTCACGCTCCAGAACGGACTGGGCTCCGACGAGTTTCTCGCGGAGCGGTTCGGGGCCGAGCGCGTGATGGGTGGCCTCGCCTTCATCGCGAACATCCGGGTCGGCCCGGGCGAGGTGAAGTGCTTCCATCCCGGCAGCCTCTCGCTCGGCCGGTTCGGCGGGGGTCCGACGGAGCGCCTCCGCGGGCTTGCCTGGCAGTTCGAGGCGAGCGGGGTCGAGACGCGAGTGGCCGAGCACCTCGAGGCGGCTCGTTGGCAGAAGCTTGTCTGGAACATCCCGTTCAACGGGCTTTCGATCGCTGCCGGGGGCGTCGCGACGGACCGGATCTGCGCCGATCCCTCTTTGGCCGCTGAAGCCCGCGCGCTGATGCGCGAGGTCCGGGCCGGCGCCGCGGCCCTGGGCCATCCCATCGCGGACGATTTCCTGGACCAGCAGTTCGCCACCACGCCGCCGATGGGCGCCTACCGCCCTTCGAGCCTTGTCGATTTTCTCGCCGGGCGCGAGATCGAGGTCGAGTCCATCTGGGGCGAGCCGCTCCGCCGGGCGGGGGCCGCCGGCGCCGCCCTGCCCCGCCTGGCGCTGCTTTACTCCGTTTTGCGCGGTCTGAATGCGGGCGCCCGAAAATCGCCGAAGTCACGGAACGAGCGGCCTTCCCGGGAATCCCACCTCAGGGCTTGAGCCGGAAGCCGCATCCCGGTTCCGTCTGTGCGGCACGAACCGATTCCCCAATGCTTCGAATCTTCGCCTTTTGCGCAGCCTTTGGCGTATTGACCGCGGCATGCCGCGCCAACTTCGATCCGTCGACCTTCGACCGGTCGGTGAAGCCGCAGAATGACTTCTACGGCTACGTCGACAACGTGTGGGTCAAGACCACGCCGATTCCGGCGTTTGCACCGGCGTGGAGCGCGTATCGGGGCCTTCGGGATCGCGCCGCCCAGAACACGCGAGTGGTGTGCGAACGCGCCTCCGCCATGACCGGAC
The DNA here is from genome assembly GCA_050737455.1 of Opitutaceae bacterium. Taxonomy (GTDB): domain Bacteria; phylum Verrucomicrobiota; class Verrucomicrobiia; order Opitutales; family Opitutaceae; genus Palsa-1447. The sequence goes on from JBOHXF010000530.1 coordinate 1,388, forward strand.
AGGGCGCGACCGCGGATGAAATGGTCGGGGATTTCTACGCCAGCGGCCTCGACGACGAGGCGCTCGCACGCAATGGGGCCGAGCCCCTGCGCTTCGAATTCGACCGGCTCGATGCGCTCCAGACCCCCGCGGCGGTTTTTCTGGAGATGGCTCATTTGCAGGCGATCGGGGTGCCGGTGGGCTTCCGCTTCGCCGGCGCCGTCGATCCCGAACATCCCGAATCCCAGATCGCGCGCCTGAGCCAGGGGGGACTGGGCCTCCCGGCCCGTGACGATTATCTCCTCCCCCGGGACTCCGCCGAGCGGGAAAAGTACGCCGAGCACATCGTGCGGACGCTGAACCTGCTGGGCACGGGGGACCATTCGGCCAGGAAACAGGCCGCTGCCATTCTGGAGATCGAGACCGCGCTGGCCCGGGCTTCGTCCGGGCCTGCAGCCCCGTCCGATCCCCTGGGCGGCTGCCATCTGATGAGCGTGATGGAACTCGAGGCGCTCGCCCCGGGGCTCGATTGGACGGGTTTCTTCGCGCAAACGGGCGCGCCAGCCTTCACGGAGCTCGATGTGGCGCAGCCGCGGTTCTTCGCCGCCTTCGCCGCCCAAATGCGGAAGTCATCAGTGACGGGCTGGCGCGCCTATCTCCGCTGGCATTTCATCCATACGTACGCGCCGTATCTCAGCGATCCGTTCATGACCGAGGACTTTTCGTTTTATGGCGCGTTCCTGGGCGGAGCCCCGGAGCCCGCGCTTCCCTGGCGCCGAGTGGTCGATACGCTCAACGGAACGATTGGCGGTGCGGTCGGGCGGCTCTACCTGTCGACCTACTTCGCGCCCAAAACCCAAATGCGGATCGAACGCATTGTGGACGGCCTCCGCGCCGCCCTGCGCTCCCGGGTGCGGACCCTCCCGTGGATGGACGAAACGACGCGCGAGCGCGCCCTGGCCAAACTGGATCTCATGAGCGTCGCGATCGGGGGGCCGGGCCACCCGGAGGACTACCACGAACTCGTGATCGACCGCGGGCCGTACGTTCTCAACGTCCTTAAGGCGCGGGCCTGGGGCGCGCGCCGGGGATGGAAGAGGATCGGGCAGCCGACGGATCCCGCCCAGTGGCGGGTGGACGCCGACAGCACGCGCCCGTACTACGACCCGGCGCGCAATCGCCTCGAGATTCCCGCCGGTCTGCTGCTGCCGCCCTTTTTCGATCCGGAGGCGGACGAGGCGGTCAACTATGGCGCGGTGGGCGCCGCGATCGCGGCGGAAATGATCCACGTGGTGGACGCGCGCGGCCGGTACTTCGACGGCCACGGCAAGCTCGGCGACTGGTGGACGCCGGAAACGGCGCGCCGGTTCCGGACGCAGGCCGGTCGCATCGATCGCCAACTCGACGCCGAGCGCGTGACGTCCAGTCTCCCTCTGAATGGTCGTTTGGTCGAGAACGGGGAGATCGCGGTGTTGGGAGGGGTCAAGGTCGCCTACCTGGCCTTGGAAAACGCTCTGGGCAAAGGCCCCGCGCCGGCCAAGATCGCCGGCTTCACGCCCGAACAGCGCTTCTTTCTCAGCTTCGCAGCGGCCCACCGGGCCACCTACCGGCCCGGGATTCTGGAGCGGCTGGCGAAGAGCTCCGCCCGCGCCCCCGCCCAAATCGAGGTGAACGACGCCCTCTCAAATCTCCCCGAATTCGCGAAAGCCTTCGCCATCTCGGACGGCACGCCCATGCGCCGCTCCGCGGCGGATCGGGCGGTCCTTTGGTGAACGTCGGCCCGTCGGCGACCCGTTTGCACGCGATCGCCCGCTCAACACCGCCCGGCAAGCGGATGTTGCCGGCGCGGGCGCCAATGCCCATCCTGGCTGGAACATGAGCGCCGGAGACGACAAGAGGACAACCGTGGGGGCTAAGCTGCGCGCAAACGCGGCCCGCGACCGCTGGGCCCCTGGCACCGACGGGCTCGTGGAGCGGACGGGCGCTGGGGGCCGGCTGCGCGGCTGCTCCGATGCCGTGCGGCGGCACGGTCTTGAACCGTGGCTCGGCGCCGCTTTTGCCGTCGCCCGCAAGCCCGAGCCTGCGGAGGGAATGAGGCGATTCCTCAAAGCCGCCGCAACGGTCGCTTCGCTCGCCGCAACCGTTCTCTGCCTCGCGCAGCCGCTGGCCGGCCCGAAGTGGACAGTCACGACCACCCCTCCCGCCGAGCCCTTGATTCCCGTTCCGGCGCGCGTGGTCATTGTCGCCACCTTTGAAGCTGGCCGCGACACGGGAGACCGCCCTGGCGAGCTCCAGGAGTGGCTCGAAGGCGAGCACCTCACCCAGGCGGTCGATGTGCCCGGCGTGCGGCGCCTCCTCTACACCGACGGTCACGGCTTATTTGCGATGGTCTGCGGCTCACGGGAAGAGGCCGCGCTCGGGCTCATGACCTTCGGTCTCAATCCCGGCTTCGACCTGACCCATGCCTATTGGCTTGTCGCAGGGATCGCCGATGTGAACCCGATGGCCGCATCGCTCGGTTCCGCCGTATGGGTCCACTATGTGGTGAACGGTGATGTTGCCTACGAACTCGACAGCCGGGACGCGCCGCCCGACTGGCCTTATGGCATCGTTCCCCTGATTCCCTCGGACCGTGCCGATCGGCCCGCGCCGACCCTTCGCGATCCGACCGGGATGGTGTACGAACTCAACCCTCGGCTCGTCGCGTGGGCGTGCGGGGTGAGCCGCCGGGACGCGGTCCTTCGGGACAACGCGCACTATCGGCACTATCGGTCCGCCTACGTCGGCTATCCGAAGGCGATGGGGCCGCCCGCGGTGCTCGAAGGGGCCAGCCTCGGCTCCGTCCGCTATTGGCACGGCCCGACCCTGAACCGCTGGGCGACCGATTGGACGAATTACTGGACGAACGGACGCGCCTCCTTCGTCGTCAGCGACCCCGAGGACCACCTCATCTGCGGCGCGCTCGCCAAGCTGGCCACGCTCGGCCGGGCGGACTTCCGGCGCGTCATGATCCTCCGGACGGGTGCGGAGTACACCCTGGCTCCGCACGGGCGGCGCCGCACGAAGAAGTTCGAGGAGCGATTTCCGGGGGACCTTCTCGCCTACGACAACGCTTTCCGCGCCGGGGCCCCCGTTGTCCGGGAGATCGTCGATCATTGGGACCGGTACGACGCCGAGCCCCCGTGAGCTTCGAGCGCGTCATCGACCGCTGTTTCAATCGGAGACCGCGGATGCGGCGCTGGATCACCCGCCTGCTCGAAGGCGACCGCGATCTCACCGTGCGGCTCCTCTCGGCGGATGTCCGGATCAATTCCATCAAGGAGCACGGCTATCTGCGCGCCTCGCGCCTGAGCCGGTTCAATTCCCTCCTGCGCGACGAGCTCCCGGTGCTGCAGAGCTTGAGCTACCTCCTGGGCGGCGCCGACGCGTTCGTGGACGTGGGCGCCAACGTGGGCGTCTACTGCGCGGTGCTTGCGAAGCTCCGCCGCCTGAACCCGGTTCCCTTCTACGCGTTCGAGGCCAATCCGGACACCTACCGGCGCCTCGTCGAAACCACGGCGGGCCTCGCCGTCGAGACCTTCAATCTGGCCGTTTCGGATCGCGAGGGGACGCTCGATTTCGTGCCCGGTGCGGTGTCGCACGTATTCACCACCGTGGACAGGGTAAGCGGCTACTCGCTGCCGGCGCCTCCGGTCCGCATCGCGTGCCGCCGCCTGGACGCCTTTCCCCTCCGCGGAAGCCGCATGATCGTCAAGATTGACGTCGAGGGCCAGGAGATGAACGTCGTCCGGGGCATGGGAGCGTTCCTGGAGCAGGGGCGGGTGTTCGCCTGTTACGTCGACGGTTACGGCGAGCGCGGGCTGCCGGGCCTCCTGCGCGAGCACGGATTCCGCCTGCTCGACGGCCGCACGCTCGAGGCGCGGCCGGACGGGGACTGCCACGCCCTGCTCGCGCTGCGCGATTGATCTCCCGGCGGGTCAAACCCGCTCGTCGACGACCGGATTCACGAGCCGGCCGATCCGCTCGATCTCGACGCTCACCGTGTCGCCCGCTTTCAGGTACACCGGCGGCTTGCGGGCGAAGCCCACGCCGTGCGGCGTGCCGGTCAGAATGACCGTCCCCGGCAGGAGGGTCTTGCTGGCGCTGAGAAATTCGATGAGGGCCGGCACGTCGAACACCATGTCGCTCGTGTTCCAGTCCTGCATCTTCCGCTCGTTCAGGAGGGTCTGGATCCGCAGCTCGTTCGGATTGGGGATCTCCTCGCGGGTGACGAGGACCGGCCCCAGAGGGCAGAAGGTGTCGAAGCTCTTTCCCTGGCAAAACTGGCCCCCGCCCAGCCGCTGCTGCCAGTCGCGGGCGGAAACGTCGTTGGCGCAGGTGTAGCCGAGCACGTGGTCGAGCGCGCTCGCGCGCGACGCGTTCTTGCACCGCCGGCCGATCACGACGGCGAGTTCGCACTCGTAGTCGACTTCCGCGCTCGGGAGCTTCACCGGGATCTCGATGGGGTCGCCCGGATTCTGCAGGCTGTTCGTCCCTTTGAGAAAGAGCATCGGCCGCTCCGGGACGCCCCGGCCGCCCTCCTCCGCGTGCTTGCGGTAGTTGAGCCCGATGGCGAGGATGTTGGGGGGCACGATCGGCGCGAGCAGCTTGCCGGTCTGCACGACCCGATCGGTCGCCTGCCATTGGCCGAAGAGGTCGCCTTGGATTTCCCGGGCCGACCCGTCCGGCTGGAGGACGGCGTGGGCCGGCCCGCGGCCGGTCATATGGCGGATGATTTTCATGGGAGCAATCGGAGTTCGAATTCGTGAAGGAGCTGTCCCCGCGTCACCCTTCGCCCAGCCCGGCGCATGAGCATGCCAGATTGCGGTCGCCATAGACATTGTCCACGCGACCGACCGCGGGCCAGAACTTCGAGGCGCGGGTCCACGCCGCCGGGAAGGCGGCCCGCTCCCGCGAATAGGGCCGGTCCCAGCGCTCGGCGCACACGACCGCCGCGGTGTGCGGCGCCCCCTTCAGCAGATTGTCCGCGCGATCGGCCCTGCCCTCCGCGATCTCCTGAATCTCCCCGCGGATCGCGATCATCGCCTCGCAGAATCGATCCAGCTCGGCCTTCGTCTCGCTCTCCGTCGGTTCCACCATGAAGGTTCCGGGGACCGGGAACGACATCGTCGGCGCGTGGTAGCCGTAGTCGATCAGCCGCTTGGCCGCGTCCTCCACCTCCACGCCGTGCTTCTTCCACTCCCGAAGGTCCAGGATGCATTCGTGGGCGACCAGCCCGTTTCGCCCCCGGTACAGCACCGGGAAATGGGCCTCGAGCCGCTTGGCGAGGTAATTGGCGTTCAGGATGGCCGCGCGGGTGGCCGCGGCGAGGCCTTCCGCGCCCATCATGCGGATGTACATCCAGGAGATCGTCAGGATTGACGCGGAACCCCACGGCGCCGCCGAGACGGCGCCGTTGTTTGCGGCGAGCGATCCCGGGGGAAACGGCGGGACGACGGGATGTCCCGGAAGAAACGGCGCGAGATGGGCCGCCGCCGCGATGGGGCCCATTCCCGGCCCCCCGCCCCCGTGGGGAATGCAGAAGGTCTTGTGCAGG
>JBOHXF010000531.1:0-9743 GCA_050737455.1 Opitutaceae bacterium
TTCCGGACTGGGATTCCGCGAAGCGGACTTCGCGCGCCCGGCGAAGGCGTTCTCGGGCGGATGGGTCATGCGGGCGCACCTGGCACGCCTGCTGGTGCGCGAGCCGGCGCTGCTGCTCCTGGACGAACCGACCAACCATCTCGATCTCGAGGCGTTGCTCTGGTTCCAGGACTATCTCATCCGGTATCCGGGCGGCCTCGTGGTGGTCTCCCACGACAGGGCGTTCCTGAACACCCTGTGCACGAGCATCCTGGAACTGCGGGGCGAGCGCCTCTATCGGTGGACCGGCAATTACGACGACTATCTCCGGCTTAAGGCCGCGCACCACGAGCAACAGCTCGCCGTCCACAAGAACCAGCAGCGGGAGATTGCGAATCTTCAACGGTTCGTCGACCGGTTCGGCGCAAAGGCATCGCTCGCCTCACGCGCCAAGTCCAAGGAAAAGCAGATCGAGCGGCTGAAGGAGGCGGCGGTCGAGGCCCCCGAGGACGATGTCCGCCGCATCCACTTCAAGTTTCCGCAGCCGCCCCGCTCCGGCCTCAAGGTGGTCACCCTCGCGGGCGTGCGGCAGGCGTACGGCGAGCATGTCGTCTATCGGCATCTCGATTTCCACGCGGAGCGGGGACAGCGCATCGTGCTTGTGGGCCCGAACGGCGCAGGCAAGTCGACGCTGCTCAAGATACTCGCCGGCGTGGTGCCCATCCAAGGGGGCTCGCGGGAGCTCGGCGGCAACGTCCGGGCGGGGTATTTCGCGCAGAACCGGCTGGACAACCTGGACCCGCGCCGGACGGTATTCGAGGAAGCGATGGACGTCCGCACGCTCAATCCGGAGGTCACCGAGCGGCTTGCACGGACAATCCTGGGCGGGCTTCTGTTTCGGAAGGACGATGTGCACAAGCCGGTGTCGGTGCTGTCCGGCGGGGAGAAATCCCGGCTCGCGCTCGCGAAGCTCCTTCTCGCGCCCCCGAACCTGCTGCTGATGGACGAGCCGACGACGCACCTCGACATCCCGAGCTGCGACGCCTTGGTCAATGCGCTTCGCCAGTTCACCGGCACGCTGATCTTCATCAGCCACGACGTCTATTTCATCCGGCAGGTCGCCCAGCGCGTCCTGCATGTGCATGCCGGCAAGCTCACGCCCTACGCCGGGGATTACGATTACTATCTCGAAAAATCGCGCGCCGGCGATGCGCGGGCTGCGCTGACCGCGGGTGCGCAGGGTCCGGGGAGCGGGAAGGCCGGAGCGCTCGGCAACAGCTCCCCCGCGTCTCCGGCGTTGGCGGCCTCCGCCCCGGCCGCCGGAGAGGCTCCCGCCCGGATTGGACCCAAATCCAAGGAACAGCGCCGGCGCGAGGCCGAGGCCCGCGCCGCGCGGTCGGCGCCCCTCCGGGCCGCCCGCGCGCGCATGTCCGAATTCGAGCGCGAAATCGCGAAGCTTGAGACCCGCCAGCGCGAGCTGACGGCCGCACTGGAGTCCCCGGGGACCTATCAGGAACCCGGAAAGGCCCAGGCGCTGAACCGCGAACTGGCGGCCGTCGTGGCCCGCCTGCAGGCGGCCACCGCGGACTGGGAGGCGTCCGGGCGGGAAGTGGGCTCGCTGGAAACCTAACCCATCTCTTCGGCGACCAGCGGAGCGGGCGGAGCCGGCGCGTCGGCGAACGTGATCGCCTCCGCGACGCGCAGGCGCGCCTCATCGAGCGCCTGCTCGTCGTTGGCGTGGAGCGTGCAAAGGGGCTGACCGCGCTCCACGCGCTCGCCCGTCTTCACGAGGTCCGTGAGGCCGACCGACGGATCGATCGCGTCGCCCGCCTTGGCGCGGCCGGCGCCCAGGCGAAGCGCGGCGAGCGCGATTCCCATCGCGTCCACGGACCGCACGTAGCCTCTGCGGGAGGCCGGAACCGGTTCGCTCAAGCGGGCTCGCGGCAGCCTGCGGAGGTCGTCGAGCAGGGCGGGGTCGCCGCCCTGTGCGGCGACCATGTCGCGAAGCTTTCCGAAAGCCGCTCCGGAAGCGACAGCCCCTTCGAGCTGACGGCGCGCGTCCGCGGCATCCGGCGCCAATCCCGCCAACTCCAGCATCGCGCCCCCGAGGGCAAACGTCACCTCCATCAGGTCCGCCGGCCCGTGCCCCCGAAGGCAGTCCACGGATTCGGCCACCTCGACCGCGTTTCCGACGGACCGCCCGAGCGGCTGGTCCATCGCGGTCAGAAAGGCCCGGACCGGCTTGTTCATCGCCCGCCCGATCGCGACCATGGCCTCCGCCAGCTCCTTCGCCCGCGCCCGATCGGGCATGAAGGCGCCTCGTCCGAACTTAACGTCCAGCACCAACGCGTCGATCCCCTCGACCAGCTTCTTGCCCATGATGCTCGCGCAGATGAGAGGCACGCACTCCACCGTCGCCGTCACGTCCCGCAGGGCGTAAAGCCGCTTGTCCGCGGGCGCCAGCTCCGCGGTCTGCCCGACGATGGCGACGCCCACTCGCTCCACCTGCTCCCGGAATTCCCGGAGGGAGAGATCGGATCGAAATCCGGCGATCGCTTCCAGCTTGTCGAGAGTGCCGCCCGTATGGCCCAATCCCCGGCCGCTGATCATCGGCACGGCGGCGCCGCAGGCCGCGACCATCGGCGCAAGATGGAGCGAAACCTTGTCCCCCACCCCGCCGGTCGAATGCTTGTCCCCCTTCGGCCGCCGGATCGCCGAGAGGTCGGCCGTCGCGCCCGATTCCATCACCGCGCGAGTCAGCTCGGCGGTCTCCGCGGCCGACATTCCGCGGAGCGTGATCGCCATGAGCAGCGCCGCGAGCTGATAGTCCGCCCAGGAGCCGTCGCAGGCCCCGCGCACGAACGCGCGGATCTCCTCGGGGCCCAGCGCCCGCCCGTCACGCTTGCGCGCGATGATGTGCTGGGGAAAAACGCCGGCCGTCACGCGCCGATCGGATGCCAGATCGTCTTGAACTCCAGGAAATCGCGGATCGCGTACAGGCTCTGCGCCCCATCCGCGTGCCAGTCGATTTCCTCCTCGGCCGCGATGAGCCTCGTGCGCTTCACGCTCTCTGCGGCCCCCGACGCGAGCGTCCGCCGGTCGGCGGCGCCGGCCACCGCGCCGATCGCCCGCAGATGGGCGTGCGTCGCGAACGTGGGGACCAGCTCCGCACGCAGTCCGGTGAGCAGGTTGACCACGCCGCCCGGGAGGTCGCTCGTGGCCAGCATCTCACCGAGCACGATGGCCGGGTAAGGACGGGTTTCCGAAGCCAGCGCCACAACCGTGTTCCCGCCGGTGATCGCGGGAGCGACCAGCGAGACGAGGCCGAGGAGCGGCGAGGCGTCCGGCGCGATCACCCCGACGACGCCCATCGCTTCGGTCACCGTGAAATTGAAGTGCGGCGAGGCGACCGGATTCACGTTCCCGAGCACCTGCTCGTACTTATCCGCCCAGCCGGCGTAATAGACGAGCCGGTCGACCGTCGCGGCCACTTCCTTCGCCGCGCCCTTCCCGCCGATCGCCTCCGCCATTTCCCGGGCGCGGGACTCCAACATCTCGCCCAATCGGTAAAGGATCTGGCCGCGATTGTACGGCGTCCTGCCCGCCCAGCCGGGGCCGGCCTTCGCCGCGGCCTCCACGGCGTTGCGCAGGTCCTTGCGCGTGCACTGGGGAATATTGGCTAAGAATCCACCGGCCGCGCCCTTGATGGGGAACGTGCGTCCGCCTTCGGACCGGATGAACGCTCCGCCGACGTAGACTTTTGGGGTTTTGGCAACCGGCAGCCGTTTCATGCCGTCAATCAAACGAGCCGCGCATAGTCGAGCAGGCCCTGGCGGCCGCCTTCCCGGCCGAATCCGGATTCCTTGTATCCGCCGAAGGGCGAGCTTGGATCGAACCGGTTGAACGTGTTCGCCCAGACCACGCCGGCCTTGAGCTCGCTGGAGAGCTTCAAGATGCGCGACCCTTTGTCCGTCCAGACGCCGGCGCTGAGGCCGTACGCCGTGTTGTTCGCCTTCTCGATCGCCTCCTCGACCGTCCGGAAGGTGAGAATGCTGAGGACGGGCCCGAAAATCTCCTCGCGCGCGATGCGATGGCTCTGCGTCACGCCGGTGAAGAGGGTCGGCCGGAAATAATACCCCTTCGCCGGCAGCCGGCAGGGCGGCTGGTACATCTCCGCCCCCTCCTTGAGGCCGGCCTCGACCAGCTCGCGGATCCTGGCGAGCTGCTCCGGCGAGTTGATGGCTCCGAGGTCGGTGTTCTTATCGAGCGGATCGCCCACCCGCAGGACCCGGATCCGGTTTCGGAGCTTGGCGACCACGAGTTCGGCGACGGATTCCTGCACGAGCAGCCGCGAGCCGGCGCAGCACACATGGCCCTGGTTGAAAAATATCCCATTGACGATCCCTTCGACCGCCTGGTCGATCGGCGCGTCCTCGAAGACGATGTTCGCCGCCTTGCCGCCGAGCTCCATCGTCATCCGCCGGTCGGTCCCGGCAAGCGAGCGCATGATGATCTTGCCGACCTCCGTCGAGCCGGTGAACGCCACCTTTGCCGCCGCCGGATGGCCGATCACCGCCGCCCCCGTCTCGCCGGCGCCGGTCACGATGTTGACCACGCCTGGCGGCAGGCCGGAGTCCTGGAGGATCTCCGCGAGCTTGAGGGCCGTGATCGAGGTCGTCTCCGCGGGCTTGATCACGACGCAATTGCCCATCGCAAGCGCCGGTCCGAGCTTCCAGGCGAGCATCAGCAGGGGGAAGTTCCACGGGATCACCTGGCCGACGATCCCCAGCGCCTCGGCCCGCCGCCCCGGGGCGACGTACTCGAGCTTGTCCGCCCAGCCCGCGTGATAGAAGAAATGCGCCGCCGCCATCGGCACGTCGAAGTCGCGCGACTCCTTGATGGGCTTGCCGCCGTCCATCGTTTCGGCCACGGCGAATTCCCGCGCGCGCTCCTGGAGGAGCCGGGCCACGCGGTAGAGGTGCTTGGCCCGCTCCCGGCCCGGCATGGCGCCCCACGGGCCCGCAAACGCCCGGCCGGCCGCCTGGTACGCCGCGTCCACGTCGTCGGGCCCCGCGCAGGCGATCTCGGCCAGCTTCCGCTCGTTCGCCGGATTGATGGAATCGAAATACCGGCCGTTCTTGGGCGGCGTGAACTGCCCGCCGATAAAAAGATCGTACCGGGATCTGAGCCGGGGATCCGCCGTCTCCGGCGCGGGATCGTACTCCCATAGCTCGCCGAAGATCAATTCCGGCGCCGGCCGGCCCCCGCGCGGAAGGGCCTTCTCCTTTCTCGGGATCAGGGCGGGCATGGCGTCAATAGCTCTCCGCGGATTCGCTGAAATAATACGGCGCCTGGTACGCGCCCGCCTTCTCTTTTACCATCTGCCGCAGGAGGTCGTTGAGCAGCGAGCTGGCTCCGATCCGGTACCGCTCGGGGACGAGCCAGGCATCCCCCAGCGTCTCCTTGACGGCGATCAGGAATTGGAGCGCCTGCTTGGCCGTTCGGACGCCGCCGGCCGGCTTCATCCCGATCGCGACGCCCGTGTCGAGGTAATGGTCGCGGATGGCCTCGATCATCACCTGGTTGTTGCCGAGGGTTGCATTGAGAGCCGTCTTGCCCGTGCTCGTCTTGATGAAGTCGCCTTCGCGGATCGAGCGCATGGCCAGGAAGGAGGCCGCCCGGATCGAATCGTAGGTCTCCAGTTCGCCCACCTCGAGGATCACCTTCAGCACCGCATCCCCGCAGGCCTCCACCACCGCGGCGATCTCATCTTGGACGCGGCCGAATTCCCCAGCGAGAAATGCCCCGCGGTTGATCACCATGTCGATCTCGTCGGCGCCGTCCGACACGGCGCTCTTCACCTCCGCGATCCGGCTCCGGAGGGGCGTCTGCCCGGACGGGAATGCGGCCGCGACCGAGGCGATGCGAACGGGGCTGTCGCCCAGTTCGCGCCGGGCGGCCCGCACCAGGTTCGGATACACGCAAACGGCGGCGACTGGGGGAATCCCGGGGTCCTCATGGGGACGGACCGCCTTACGGCAGAGGGACGCGACCTTGCCGGGGGTGTCCTTCCCCTCCAGGGTCGTCAGATCCAGCATTGAAACGGCCAAGGCGAGGCCTCGGATCTTCGAGCCCTTCTTTATGCTGCGGGTCGCGTACTTGGCCGCCCGCTCCTCAACGCCGACGGCATCGACCGGGCCAATCCCGTCAAGAAGCCGGCGGCGGTTCCGAACGGCGAGCATGGAGGCAACCTATCCTTCGGCGTGCGCAACTCAACGGGAAACTCGCTCGAGGCCGGCTCCCAGTCCACCCTCGCCATTTCGGACGGCATGCGGTTGGCTTCCCCCCGTGAGTCCGACCCTGACCGCGGCCGACCTCCGGCGACTCCGATCCCTCCGCGACCGCAAGGACCGCGAAGCCGCGGGCCTGTTCGCGATCGAGGGGGAAAAGGCGGTCCGGGATCTGCTCGCGGAGAATTTCCCCTTCGAGGATATCTATGCGACGGACGCATGGCCCGGGCGGGCCACCACGCGGATCACGGAGGCGCAGATGGGCCGGATGAGCCATTTCCCGACCCCGTCGTGCGTCTTTGCGGTGGGACGTATCCGGCGGGAACCGTGCCCTCCGGGCGCGCTTGCGCGCGGCCTCACGCTGGCGCTCGACCGCGTGCAGGATCCCGGGAACGTCGGCACGATCATGCGGATCGCCGACTGGTTCGCGCTCGATCGGGTGTTGCTTTCACCAGACTGCGCCGACGTCTATTCGCAGAAAGCCCTGCAGGCCAGCATGGCGTCGTTCGCGCGGGTACGCACACACGTCGTGGAGCTCGGGGCCGCCCTGGCGGACGCGCCCGTGCCGGTGCTTGGCTGCGACCCGGCCGGCGACAAGCGCGGACTGGCGCCCGTTCGGGACGCCGTGATCGTGATCGGAAGCGAGGGCCGGGGGCTTTCTCCCGCCGTGCGCGAGCGCGTCACCCGGGCGGTCGCCATCCCGCGCTTTGGTGGCGCCGATTCCCTCAACGCCGCGGTCGCGGCCGGAATCGTTTGCGCCTACCTTCGATCAGCCAACGGAGCCTCTTGATGCGACCCTCGTCGTCGCCCGCTCACGGCCGCCGCCTGCGAACCATGGCCCGATGAATTCGCCGAGGATCGGCTTGCCCTGAAGCGGCGGAACCGCTGCGGCAAGAATCGCCGGACCGGCTTCACCCGCGCCGGCGCAGCGCGCTTACTTGTCCCTGCCGCTTCCGCGGCGGCCGCCGCCTCCACCCGCGGTCAGCACGGCTCCCCCCAGGACGCCGACGGCGAACACCCCGAAGTAAATGAGGGCCGCGACGGCCCGGATTTTCCCTTGAAGCAGCATTGGGAAGGAGAACTCGATCGGCTTGGTGTTGTTGATCCCCATGTAAAGGACCGCGAAAAGAATCGCCAGAAAGACAACGACGCGAAGAAGGACCTTGAAATTCATGGAAGTGCGCCCGGCATTTTGCCGATCCGGCGCGGATTGGCGAGGGTTTTGCGGGCTCGATGTCCCCTTCTTGTCATTTGTCGCGTTTGTCGCATGACTCGCGTGCGTGCCCGAGCCTTCGTCCTCCCACGCCCCCGCGCCGCCGGCCTCCGGCCGCAAGGGCTGGCGGCAACGCCTCCTCGATTGGGTGGTCCACCAGCTCACCCAGGGCATCACGCCTCAGAAGCTGGCCCTCACCCTGGCGCTCGGAACCGCCTGCGGGCTGTTCCCGATCGTCGGCACCACGACCCTCCTGTGTTTCGCCGCCGGAATCATCTTCCGGCTGAACCAGCCCGCCATCCAAATCGTGAACGGCGTCTGCACGCCGGTTCACGTGCCCGTCATCCTCGGGCTCTATCATTTCGGGAATTCGCTCTACCATGTGCCGCGGCTCCGGCATGCGATGCACGTGCACTTCCTCAGCAACATGTTCTGGGTCTTCTGGGACACCCCCCGGCTTTTCTTCCGGGACTTCGGGCTTCTCACCTGGCGCCTCGTCGTCGCTTGGGCCATCCTCGCGCCCGTCTGGATCGCGCTGGTCTATTTCACGACCCTGCCGGTCCTTCGGGAGGTTGAGCGCCGCCGAAGGGATGGCGCGCTCCGCTGAAGCGCCGAAGGTACTTGAGCGCCACGGCGAATTCGCTCGGCAGCGGCGCCTCGATCGCGACCGGCTCACGGGTGTTAGGATGGAACAGCCGGAGGCGGCTCGAATGCAGCGCCAGCCGGCCGATGAGCGGCCGCTCCCGCTCCCGCCCCTTGTAGCGGCGCTTGAGCTCGGAGAGGAGCAGCCGGACCTCCGGGTCCCCGTAAAAACGGTCCCCCAGGACCGGCGCGCCGGCGGAAGCCAGATGAATCCGGATCTGATGCGTGCGTCCCGTCGCCGGACGGCACTCGACCCACGCGAACCGTCCGAAGCCTTCCAGCAGGCGGAAATCCGTGCGGCTCGGCTTGCCGCCCTGCCTGCGATGCAGACGCATCCGCCCCGGCTGCCGCTCGTCCGGCCCGATGGCCAGCTCCACCGAGAATTCGGCGGGCAACCCCCCGGCTTCGTCGCGGATCGGCGCGGCGACCTTCATCGCCCGCTCGACGGGCAGGACGACCGCCAGGGCCAGGTACACCTTCTCGACGGCCTTCGCCTGGAATTGCCCCGTCACGAAGTCGAGCGCGGGCTTGGTCTTCGCGCACAGGAGCACGCCGCTCGTGTCGGCGTCCAGGCGGTGCGCGTTGGCAACCTGCCGGCCGAGGCGCTCATGAACCGTGGTCATGAGGTTCTCCCGGCGCTTGTCCCAGCGGTCCGGCGCGACCAGCAGGCCCGCGGGCTTGTCGAACGCGATCAGGGACTCGTCTTCGAACAGGATGGGCGGCAGTCGGACGGGGCTCAAGAGCTCGGTCGGAGATAGGCCAGCAGCCTCTTTTCCAGGCGCTCCCTCGATTCGTAGCCGACCACGACGTCCCGGATGAATCCGGCCCGGTCCACGATGACCGTCGTCGGGATCTGATCATGCACCAGGAATCCGGACGCGAAGCCCCAGGATCCGAGCACCACCGGGTAGTTGACCGGGTGCTTCTCCAGGAACCGCCGCACCGTGCCGGGGCCGGCCTCGTCAATGGAAACGCCGACGATCGCGAGCCCCTCCCCGCGATACTTGTCCTGGAGGGCGACGAAGCTTGGTATCTCCTTCACGCAGGGCGGGCACCAGGTGGCCCAGAAATCCAAAAGGACGATCTTGCCCTTGAAATCGGCCGAACTCCATTGGTGCCCGCTCGGGTCCTTGAGCTGCCAGGGGCTCGCCCGCTGCGGCGCGACTTCCGAGGCGCTCGCCATCGGCCCGAAGGCAAGCGCTGCCGAGGCGAAACCTAGGACAAGAAGGGGTTTTATCGTCACGCTAACCCGACATGATTCAGGCATTCTTTGTTTCCGGCAATTCCAAGCCTAGGATTTCGATGAATTTCTTCATCGCAGGGGTCAGAACGCGCCCCTTGCGATGGAGGATCGCCAGCGGCCGGGTGAACTCCCTCCCCTTGAAATGCAGGACCGTCAGCGTGGCCTGCTTCGCCTCCTGGACGACGGTGGCCTGCGGCACGATCGCGATGCCGTGGTCGATCTCGACCGCCCGCTTCACGGTCTCGATATTGTCGAACTCCATCACCGGCTCGATCTCCAGGCGGTTGTCGCGAAAGATCTGGTCGACCGCCTTTCGGGTGGGAATGTCGGGATCGAACCCGATGAACCGCTGGCCCGCGAGGTCGCGCACGTCGAC
>JBOHXF010000532.1:0-3786 GCA_050737455.1 Opitutaceae bacterium
CGCCGGAACCGGCCGCGTCTCCATCGTTTCGCCGTCCGCGTCCTGGGTGTCCGTCACCTTCCCCAGTTCGATCGCACCCTCGTATTCCTTGTCCACGCTCATCAGGTACTGCGACAGGCGCGTCGCCTTCCCGAGGAGGATCACCAGCAGCCCCGTCGCCATCGGATCGAGCGTGCCCGCGTGGCCGATGCGCCTCATGTGCAGCTTGCCGCGCAGTCGCGCGACCACGTCGTGGGAGGTGTGGTCGGTGGGCTTGTCGACGAGAAGCACGCCCTCGAGCTCTTTGGCCGGGTGAAGCATCGCGAAAAACCGTCGGGATCAGCCCCGCGGACCCGCCGCGGCGACTTCGGCCAGCCTTCGGGCGAGCGCCTCCACCAGCACCGCGCGGAACCGCTCCGGCGGCCGGGGTAGATTGAGCCCCGCCGCGCAGGCGTGGCCGCCTCCGCCAAACCCGCCGGCGACGAGGTCGACCCGGTACGCCGGATCCTTCGCCCGAAGACTGGCTTTCACGGCGCCGTCCGGCCGCTCTTCGATCAGGACGCCGACGTCCACCCCGTCGATGCTGCGGGCATAGTCCACCAGGCCCTCGGTGTCCTCGGCCGTGGCTCCGGTCCGCTCGAATACGCCGGACGGCAGCGTGCCCAGGCAGACCCGCCCGCCGCATTCGAGCGCCAGCGACGCGAGAAACTCCTGGAGCAGCCGCAGCTTCCCAAGGCTTTCCCGTTCGTAGATTTCGCAGCCGGCCGCGGCCGGGTCGGCGCCGCGCGCCACCAGTTCGCCCGCGAGGACGAAGCACCGGCGCGAGGTCGCGCTGAAGCGGAACTGGCCCGTATCCGTCAGGATTCCGGTGTACAGGGCCATCGCCGCGGCGGGGTCGATCGGCAATGCGTGATCGAGCAGCAGCCCCGCCAGCACCTCGCATGAAGCGGCCGCCGTGCTGTCCACCAGGTTCACCGCGGCATAGCCGACGTTGGAAAGGTGATGGTCGATGTTGCCGGCTGGAGCCGGGAAGCGCGTCTTCAGCCGCTCGCCGGCCCGGGCGTGATCCGCGCAATCGACGAACACGGCCAGCCGGTCCTCGGGCCGGGCAAAATACGCGTCGGTCCGGAAAAAGCCGAGGTCGCCCACCAGGAACCGGAGGCGCCTCGGCACCGGGTCGGGGTTCACGCACACGGCGTCGCGCCCCATCGCCCGCAGCACGCGGGCGAGGGCGACCTGGGTTCCGATGCAGTCGCCGTCCGGACGCGCGTGGCCGATCACGGCGACGCGCCGGCCCTCGAGGGAGGCGAGCAGCCGGCCGAAAGGCTCGGCCAGCGCGGGGAAAAAGCGGTCCATGGGGTTCAGTCCTCCGGCGAGTCCGTTTCGGCGCGGGCCCGGTCCGGGCGCGAGGAGGCATCCAGCTCGTCGAGCAGGCGCAGGACCCGCGTGCCGCGCGCCACCCCGCGGTCCGCGACATAGTCGAGCTTCGGCAGGTACTTGAGGACGATCCGCCGCCCCAGCTCCTCGCGCAGCACGGGCGCCTGCCGGCGCAGCCAGCGCAGCCGCTCCTGTGCGTACGGCTCGTCTCCCACGATCGAAACGAAGACCCGGCCCTCGCGCAGGTCCGGGGCGATCCGCACCTCGGCGATCGTGATCGCCACGGCCTCCGCCTGATAACGCCGCCGCAGAATCTCGCTCAGCTCGCGCTGGACGAGTTCGTTGACGCGAACCGTTCGTTGGGACATGGCGGAGCGCCCGGCCGCCGTCAGAGCGACGCGCGGACCTTCTGGACCTCGTAGCACTCGATGACATCGCCGACCTCGTAGCCGTTGAAATCGTCGAGCTTGATGCCGCATTCCAATCCGGCGCGGACCTCGTTCGCGTCGTCCTTGAAACGCTTGAGCGTGGCGACCTTGCCCTCGTGCGCGGCCTCGCGGCCGCGGCGCAGGCGGGCCGTGGCCCCGCGGCTCACGCGGCCCTCGGTCACGAGGCATCCCGCCACGAACCCCTTGGCGAGCGGGAAGACCGCGCGCACCTCGGCCGCGCCCAGCTTGACTTCCTTGAGGTCGGGCTCGAGGAGGTCGGCCATCATCTCCCGGACCCGGTCGCCGAGTTCGTAGATGATCTCGAAGGTCTCGATTCTCACGCCATGGTGCTTGGCGAGCGGGGTGACGCCGTTCTCGAGCTTCGTGCCGAAGCCAATGATGGTCGCCCCGGCGGCGCTTGCCATGAGCACGTCGTTCTTCGTGACGAGCCCCACCTCCGCGGCGACGATTTCGAGCTGCACCTTGGCGCTCTTGATCCCCTCGAGGATCTGCCGGACCGCCTCGGCCGAGCCGAAGACATCCGCCTTCACGATCAATTTGAGGCTGCGCTGCTGGGTCGCCGCGATGTTCGCGAAGAGCTGCTCCACCGACACCTCCTTCGGCGCGCCGCTCCCGGCGGCCTGCCGAAGCCGCTGGCGCTCCTCCTCGGCGAGATTCTCCGCCTCGCGGGCGTTCTTGACCGTCCGAACCGTGGCGCCGCTCTCCGGCGTGCCGGACCAACCGATCACCCGGACCGGAGTGGCCGGCGGGGCCTCCTTGATCGGGTTGCCCTGGTCGTCGAACATGGCCCGCACCTTGGCCCAATACGGGCCGCACACCAGGGCGTCCCCGGTGCGCAGCGTGCCGCGCTGCACGATCAGCGTCGCGAGCGGCCCGCGGCCGACGTCGACCTGCGACTCGATGATGACGCCGCCGGCGTCCGCCTTCGGATTGGCCTTGAGCTCCAGGACATCCGCCTGAAGGAGGATCATCTCGAGCAGCTCGTTGACGCCGGTCCCCTTGACGGCGGAGACCGGCACGGTGATGGTCTCCCCGCCCCAGTCCTCGGGCGCGATGCCGCGCTGCTGCATCTGGGCCTTGACCTGGTCCAGATTGGCGCCCTTGACGTCCATCTTGTTCACCGCGACCACGAGCGTCACCTTGGCGCCGCGGGCGTGCTGGAGGGCCTCGTCGGTCTGCGGCATGAAGCCGTCGTCGGCCGCCACCACCAGGACCGCGATGTCGGTCACCGAGGCCCCGCGCGCCCGCATCTTGTCGAACGCGGCGTGGCCCGGAGTGTCAAGGAAGGTGATCTTCCTGCCGTTGAATTCGATCTGGTAGGCGCCGATGTGCTGGGTGATGCCGCCGGCCTCTCCGGCCGCGACATGGGCCTTGCGGATGGCATCGAGCAGCGTGGTCTTGCCGTGGTCGACGTGGCCCAGGATGCACACGACCGGCGGCCGCGCTGTCAGGTGGCGGCCCTCGTCCTCCTCCGGCTTCTTCTCCCGATCCTTTTGCGCCTGCTGCACGGCCGGGTCCCCGCGGTGCTTCACCTCCAGCAGGAATCCGTGCTTTTCGGCGACCTTCGCCGCCACGGTCTCCTCGAGCGACTGGGTGATCGAGGCGAAAATGCCCATCTGCATCAGCTCCGAGATGAGCTGGAACGGACGCAGGCTCAGTGCCGCGGCGAAGTCGCGGACGATCACCGGCGGCTTGAAATGGATGGTCTTGACGCCGCCTTCCTCCGTCACGGTGGACACGGGCACGGACGGCGCCTGCGGAGCGGAGGGCGCCCTGAGCGCGGGCGCCTTCGGGGCGACGCTCGGCAGCGGCGGCGGCCCCGACGGGGATTTCGCCGCCGGCGGTGTTTCGGGGCGCGCAGCGGGGGCGTGCGGCGCCGGTTCGGGCGATGTCCACGCGGGAGGCGGAGCCTGGAGCACGCGCGGGACGGGCGCGGACGGGGCGGCCGTTCTCGCCGGCGCTTCCGGAACCCGCGGCGCGG
>JBOHXF010000533.1:0-2456 GCA_050737455.1 Opitutaceae bacterium
ACCCCGCGTCGCTCCATGCGAACCCGCGCGTGTCGCACACGATCGCGGCGTTGCCGGGCGGCGCCTCGAAGTAGGTGCCGTAGGGATCGGTCTTTAGACGGATGCCGCCCTCCCGGTCGCGGATCTCGAACTTGTACAGCTCGCCCTCGTGAAGGCCCGGGACGAACAGCTCCCAGACCCCGGAGGCGCCCATGCTCCGCATGGGGTGGTAGCGTCCGTCCCATGCGTTGAAGTTGCCGACCACCGACACCCGCGCCGCCGAAGGGGCCCAGACGGCGAAGGACACCCCGGTCACGCCGCCAAGATCCCGCACGTGCGCACCCAGCTTTTCGTAAACCCGCAGCTCCGTCCCCTCATTGAACAGATACAGATCCTGCTCGGAGAGCGTCGGGAGAAAACAGTAAGGGTCGTGGAATTGCCGGATCACGCCGCCGGGATAGGCGGCCCTGAGCTGATACTTGAACGCGCTCGGCCGGCCCGGAAGGAAAACCTCGTACAGGCCCTCCCGCGCGATCCGCTTCATGGGCACCGGTGGATTCTCCTGCGCGTCCGGCTCGACCAAATCGCACGCCGTCGCATCCTTGAGGAAAGCACGAACGGTCATCCCCCCGCGGCGCGCGTGCATGCCGAGGAAGGCATGAGGCTGCGCATGGCGCGCCTGGACAAGGGATTGGATATCGGCGGAATTCGGCATGACGCCCGGCATCATCGGAGCCTATCCGGTGTTTTTCAACCCGCCGCTGATGCCGCTGATGGTAAGCTGGACCACCCTCCGGAGCGCCTCCGCCTCCGCTTCGGGCAGGGGCCGCGCTTCGCGCAGCCGCCGCAGCATCTCGACCTGGATGTAATTGAGGGGATCCACATAGGGATTGCGCAACTGGACCGATTTGAGCAGGACCGGTTCGCGCTGGAGGATCGCTTTCTGGCCCGTCACGGCGAGGATCGCCTGCTCCGTCCTCAGGAATTCCGCCCGGAGCAGACCGAAGATGCGGCGGCGCACCCGCGCATCCTCAACCAGATCGGCGTAGAGGGCGGCGATTTCCATGTCCGCCTTCCGCAAGGTGAGCTGCGCATTGTCGATCAGCGTCTGGAAGAACGGCCAGCCCGAGTGCATCGCCCGCAGCAGGCGCCGGCCCAGCGGGCCCCGGCGCAGGACCGCCTCCAGACCCGCGCCGAGCCCGAACCATCCCGGGAAGTTGAACCGGCTCTGCATCCAGGAAAAAACCCAGGGGATCGCCCGCAGATCCGCGACGCTCGCGGTGGCCCTGCGGTAGGTGGGCCGGGATCCGATCTTCAAGCGGCCGATCTCGTCGATCGGAGTCGCCTGGCGCCAGAAGTCCAGGAAGCCCTGATCGTCGTGCACCAACTTCCGATATGCCGCCGCCGCCGCCGCGCTCATGCTCTCCATCGCCTCCCGCCACGCCGGCGCGATAGCCTCGGGCTTCTCGGCGGTGTTGGCGCCCAAAAGCACGCCGTAGGCCATTTGCTCGAGAACCCGGTGGGCGAGATCGGGATCGTGGTAACGGGTGGACAGAACCTCGCCTTGCTCGGTGACCCGGATCGATCCATCCCGAAGTCCGGCGGGCTGCGCGAGGATGGCCTTCGCCGCAGGTCCGCCCCCCCGGGCTACGCTGCCTCCGCGGCCGTGGAAAAGTGTCAGCCGGACCCCGAGACGGGCGCAAAGCTCGGCCAGCGCGTCTTGGGCCCGGTATAGGGCCCAATTGGCCGCGAGATACCCGCAGTCCTTATTGCTGTCGGAATAGCCGAGCATCACATGCTGGCGTTCCGGCGGTTTTCTTCCCGGCAGCGCGAAGTATTCGCCGAGAATACCCGGCGCCCGGTCCAGATCGTCCAGCGTCTCGAAAAGCGGCGCGATCGGCAGATCGGCCCCGGTGATCTTCTCCAGGAGCTCGACCTCCAGGAGGTCCGAAACGCCCGCGGCCATGCTGATCACGTACAGACCCAGCGCCTCGGGACCGAACACGGCGCGCGTACGGGCCGCAAGCGCCAGCGGGTCGACGATTTCGCGCACGTTCGCCGGAAGCCGCTCGATTTCGCGCGCGCTCGCCGGAACCGCCGCGGCGATCGCGGACAGGAGAAGGCCGCGCTTCTCCTCCTCCGGGAGCCGCGGGTAATCGCCGCGGCCCAAAAGCCGCGCCACGGCGGATTCGTGGAGCGAGGAGTGCTGTCGCAGGTCCAGCCGCGCGGTGTGCAGTCCGAAAACCTCCCATTGCGCACCGGCGACGGCCAGTTCGCCCCCCAGGAGCGCCGCGCCGCGCCCGGCCGCGAGGCTCGCGCGCAGCACCGAGTAGGTTCCGGCGATCTCCGCCCGGTCCGGTCCGACCCCGGTTTTGCCCGGAACCAGCAGGGCTTCGGGCCCGGTCAGCATGCGCCGGGCTTCGTCCAACCGTTCCCGGAGGCCAGCCAGCAGGATCCGGTACGGCTCGTGCGGATAC
>JBOHXF010000534.1:0-1838 GCA_050737455.1 Opitutaceae bacterium
CGGCTGTGCCGCGCCCAAGAGGAAGCCGAGCGGGCTTATGTCGCGAGGCTGGCCGCGCATCTCCGCGAGCCGGCGGGACGCGAGGCCTACGCGGCCTCGCAAGGGCTTTGCCTGCGGCATCTGGGAGCGCTGGCCGCGGCCGAGACGGACGCCGAACGGGCCGCGTTTCTCCTGTCGCACGCGAGCCGGCGCTTCGCGGAATTCTCCGAAGACATGCAAAACTACGCGATGAAGACGGAGGCCTTGCGCCGAGGTCTGCGGCACGGCGACGAGGAGGACGCCTATTGGCGTGCGCTGACGCACTTGGCGGGCGGCCGCAGCGTCCGCCTCCCATGGGACCCGAACCGGCCGGCCCCCTGACCCGTCGATTCGGGCGCGCGAGCGGTGGAACGCGCCGGGATTTGGCTTGTTGGGAGGCCGGTTCCGGCTACCTATAGGCGCAGGCAATGGAATCTGCCTTCCCGCTCGCGGGTAAACCGCGCCGGACGGCCGGCGCTGATGACTCCTGCTGCATTCGCATGCGACAGGATTCTCCCATGCCAGCGATGCCGGTCCCCGCACCGGAGCCGCCGCCTTTCGTCGGGCGCGAGGGCCTGCTCCGCCGGCTCGGCGAACTGTACCGCGCGGGAAAGCATGTGCTCCTCGTGGGCCAGCCCGGGGCCGGCAAGAGCGCGCTGCTCGCCGAGTTCTCCCGCACCCATCGGCTGCTCATCGCGCCCGAATGCGGCAGCCTCGGCGCGCTCCTGGAGGCGCTGGAGCCCCAGCTCGGGCTAGAGCCGGGCGATCTCAAGATTCCCCGGCGGGTGCACCGTCTGGCAGCCGTTCTTCCGAAGGCCGGCCGACCCCTCGTCCTCGACCAGGTGGGCCGCGTGCCGCCGAAGGTCGCCCACTTCCTGCGCGTCCAGCTCGCCTCCCAACCGGTGTGGGTGCTGGCCCGGAGCACCCTGCCGCTCGACATCGGGCATCTCTGGCCGCTTCTCTTCCTTTTCGAACGGATCGACCTTCCGCCGTTTTCGACGGCCGAAGCGAAGGAGTACCTGTCGAGGATTCCCTTCGGCGGCGATCGGATCGAACTGCTCGCGGCCGCGCGGCGGCTCCACCGGCTTTCGGCCGGCCACCCGGGAACGTTGGCCGCGCTCGCCGTGGAGCTGCGCTGCCGGGCCTACGACCTGCGCACGCTCGATGGGCTCCGTGTGCTCGCCCTGCACGCCCGGATCTCGCTCGTCGAGGAGCAGATCCGGGAACCGTGAATCCGCCGCCGCCATGAAACTGCTGCTCATCTCGGACCTCCATGGAAATTTCCCCGCCCTGGCTGCCGTGGCGGCCGCGGAGCGCGGCGTCGACCGCGTCGTGTGCCTCGGGGACCTGGTCAATTACGGCCCCCATCCGGCGGCCTGCGTCGACTGGGCGCGGGCGAACGTGCCCGAAGACTGGATCGTGCAGGGCAACCACGATCGGGCCCTGGGTTGCGGTGAGGACCCGCGCTGCTCCGCGGCCTACCGGGAACTGGCGGCCGCGATGCAGCGCTACACCGAAACCCGGTTGGACGAAGGCCGGAAGCGGTATCTGGCGGGTTTGCCGCGGCGAAGGCCGGCGCCGGCCCGACGGGCGTCTTCTTCCGCAACCTCGCCGGACGCCTCCCTCCGGATCGGCGGCGCGGCCGTCGCCCTGTGCCACGCGGTGCCCTCGGATCCGCTTTACGGCTATCTGCCGCCCGATTCGGATCCCCTACTCTGGGAGGCGGAGTGCGCCGCGGCGGGCGCGCCCGATTTCCTGTTCATCGGCCACACCCATTTGCAGTTCGCTCGGAAGGCGGGCCGCACGACCGTGGTCAATCC
>JBOHXF010000535.1:0-4735 GCA_050737455.1 Opitutaceae bacterium
AGGCGAGTGCCTCCTCGATCGACGCCTGCTCATCGGGGCTGCGGGCGCGGGCCGGATCGGGGATCGATTCGTCGATCGACACCCCCTGGCCGGGATTGATGCCCCAGGTGACGGTCGGGGCGACCTCGCCCGCGTCGATCGCGACGAGGTCGTCATAGCGGCAGCCCGGATCGCTCGCGACCGCCTTCCATCGCGCAACGGCCTCGTCCCAGGCGGCGCCCTTCGGCGAATAAGGCCGGCCCTTCAGATAAGCGAAGGTCGTCTCGTCGGGATTCACGTAGCCCGCGCGCGCCCCGCCCTCGATGGACATGTTGCAGACGGTCATCCGCTCCTCCATCGAAAACCGCTCGAACACCCCGCCGCCGTACTCGTAGGCGAAGCCCGTCCCGCCGTTCACGCCCAGGGTGCGGATGAGGTGCAGGATGACGTCCTTGGCGTAGACGCCCGGCCGGAGGCGGCCGTCAACTTCGATCCGGCGCACCTTCAAAGGGGCGAGCGCCATCGTCTGGGTGGCCAGAACATCTCGGATCTGGGTCGTCCCGATCCCGAAGGCGACGGCGCCGAAGGCGCCGTGGGTGCTGGTGTGGGAGTCGCCGCAGGCGATCGTCGTGCCCGGCTGGGTGATCCCCTGCTCGGGGCCCACGATGTGGACGATGCCCTGCTTGCCGGTCCCTCGGTCGAAGAATGTCACCCCGAACTCCGCGCAGTTGCGCCGAAGCTCCTTGATCATCGCGTCGGCGAGCGGATCGGCGAACGGCTCGGCGAACTGGTCGGTGGGAACGATGTGATCGACGGTCGCGAACGTCCGATGAGGCATCGCGACCTTGAGCCCGAGATCCCGGAGCATGCCGAACGCCTGTGGGCTGGTCACCTCGTGGATGAGGTGCGTCCCGACGAGCAGTTGGGTCTGGCCGTTGGCCAGGCGGCGGACGGAATGCGCGGACCAGACTTTTTCGAACAGGGACTGCGGCATGTCCCCAATCCTACCAGGCTTGCCCTGCCTTGGAAATACTTGTTTAGCTCCCACTGATGCCTCGAACGTATCAATTTCCCTTCGAGCTCCGGCACCTCGTCTACTTCCGGGAGGTCGCGCTCCTGCTGCACTTCCGGCGGGCGGCCGAGGCCCTCGCCGTCGCCCAGCCCGCGCTGAGCCGGCAGATCGCCCAACTCGAAGGCGGGCTCGGCGTCCCCCTCTTCGTGCGGTCGAGCCGGCGCGTGGAACTTACGCCCGCGGGCCGCCGCCTTGCCGAGGAGGTGGAGCCCCTCCTCCGGTTTCTGGCCGGCCTGCCGCAGACCCTCCGAGCCGTCGCCGAGGGGCAGGTCGGGCGCCTCCGCGTGGGGTTCACCGGGCTCGCCATGGCGAGCGTGCTGCCCCGCATCCTGCGAACCTTCCATCGGCGGCGCGCCGGCATCCGCCTCGAATTGAACGAGTCGCCCACCGCGGCGCAGATCGAGGCGCTGAAGGGGGGCGAGATCGCCTGCGGGTTCTTCCACCCCGAGGGGCCCACGCCGGGCCTCCGGATCCGGCAGCTCCTGCGCGAACGCAACGGCATCCTCCTGCCGGCCGATCATCCCTTCGCCTCCCGGAGCCGGTTGCGCCTGCGCGAACTCGCCTCCTCCCCTTTCGTCCTGTTCCCCCGCGGGAATAATCCGGGCTACTACGACCGGACGCTCGCGGCGTTCGCCGAAGCGGGGATCGCCCCGCGGATCGCCGAGGAGGTCTGGCCCCGGGCGAACGGTATCGGGCTCGTCCGCGCCGGCGTCGGCGTCATGCTGCTGGCCGAATCCGAATCCCGGCATCTGCCGCCGGACGTCGTGTTCCGACGCCTTTCCGGTCCGGCGCCGGAGAGCCGTCTGGTCGTCGGGTGGAAGACCGGAGCGGAAGCCGATCCGGCGCTCCGCGCCTTCCTCGACGTGGCGCTCGCCGAGCCGCCGGCTACGTTGTGACCGCCGGAGCCGCCGGAGGCGGCGTCTTCTGCGCGAAAGTGAGCTTGTCGCCCTCGCGGACGACCATCACCGGTTCGCCCTCCTTGACGTCTCCGCGGAGGATGGCCTCCGCGAGCGGATCCTCGAGATAGTGCTCGACGGCCCGGCGCAGGGGGCGCGCCCCGTACTTCTCGTCGTAGCCCTTTTCGATCAGGAGCTGCTTCGCCTCGTCCGTGAATTCCAGGCTGATCTTCCGCTCGACCAGGCGCCGGGCGAATTTGCCCACCTCGAGCTCGACGATCCTGACGAGGTCCGCCCTTTCGAGCGGTCTGAAGAAGACGATGTCGGAAATGCGGTTGAGAAACTCCGGCTTGAAGATCCGCTTGGCCTCCTCAAGCACCTTCTCGCGCATGTTCTCGGCGTCGGAGAAGCTCGTGGCCGCCGCCGCGAAGCCCATCGAGGTCTGGCGCTGCAGCAGATGGGCCCCGATGTTCGATGTCATGATGATGATCGTGTTCCGGAAGTCCACGGTGCGGCCCAGCGAATCGGTCAGCCGGCCGTCCTCCAGGATCTGCAGGAGGAGCTGGAGCACGTCGGGGTGGGCCTTCTCCACCTCGTCGAACAGGATCACGGCGTAGGGCCGGCGGCGGACGGCCTCGGTCAACTGGCCGCCTTCCTCGTAACCGACGTAG
The DNA here is from genome assembly GCA_050737455.1 of Opitutaceae bacterium. Taxonomy (GTDB): domain Bacteria; phylum Verrucomicrobiota; class Verrucomicrobiia; order Opitutales; family Opitutaceae; genus Palsa-1447. Next base: position 2,619 of record JBOHXF010000535.1, read on the forward strand.
CCGGGCGGGGAGCCGATCAGCCGCGACACGGCGAACTTCTCCATGTACTCGCTCATGTCGATCTGGATCAGGGCGTCCTGGTTGCCGAACATCTGCGCGGCAAGCTGCTTCGCCGTCTCGGTCTTGCCCACGCCGGTCGGACCGACGAATAGGAACGAACCGATCGGCCGGCGCGGATCCTTGAGATCCGCGCGGGAGCGCCGGAGGGCGCGCGCGATGGCGCCCGCCGCCACGGTCTGCCCGACGACGACCTTGTCGATCTCGGCCTCAAGGCTGAGGAGCTTCTCGCTCTCCTTCTTCTCCATCCGGGAAAGCGGGATGCCCGTCCAGTCCGCGACGACCTGCATCATGAGCTCCTCGTCGATCGCGACCCGATGCTCCTCGCGCGCCTTCTTCCAGGCCTCGGTCACCTGCTCGTGCTTCGAGCGGAGCTGCTTCTCGCGGTCGCGGTACTTGGCGGCCTCCTCGAAATGCTGTTCGCTGATGGCCTTCTCCTTGAGGGCGCATACCTCGTCGATCTCCTTGACCAGCGCTTCGATGTCCGGAGGACGGCTGAGCGCCGAGATCCGGGCCCGGGAGCCGGCCTCGTCCATCACGTCGATCGCCTTGTCCGGCAGGAAGCGGCCGGTGATGTACCGGTCGGAAAGCTTTGCCGCGGACTCAAGCGCCTTGTCGCTGAAGATGGCCTTGTGGTGGTCCTCGTACTTGCCGCGGATGCCCTTGAGGATCGTGATCGTGTCGTCGACGGACGGCGGCTCCACCTTGACCGACTGGAAACGGCGGTCGAGGGCCGAGTCCTTTTCGATGTACTTGCGGTACTCGTTCAGCGTGGTCGCGCCAACGCACTGGAGCTCTCCGCGCGATAGGGCCGGCTTGAAGATGTTGGAGGCGTCCATGGCGCCCTCGGCCGCGCCCGCGCCGACGATGGTGTGCAGCTCGTCGATGAACAGGATGATGTTCTTCGCGCGCTTGATCTCGTCCATCACCGCCTTGATGCGCTCCTCGAACTGGCCGCGGTATTTCGTGCCGGCGACCATCAGCGCGAGGTCGAGGGTGATGACCTTCTTTTCGAGCAGGATTTCAGGGACGTTGCCGGCCGCGATCTCCTGGGCGAGGCCCTCGACGATCGCAGTCTTGCCCACGCCGGCCTCCCCGATCAGCACCGGATTGTTCTTGGTGCGCCGGCAGAGGATCTGGATGACCCGACGGATCTCGTTCTTGCGGCCGACGACCGGGTCCATTTCACCCTTGCGGGCCAGCTCCGTGAGGTCCCGTCCGAACGCCTTGAGCGCGGGCGTCTTGACCTCCTTGCGGTCCTCGGGCGGGGTGCCGCGCGCCGGTCCGCCGGCCGCGGCCTCCTCGCCGCCGCCCTCGCCGGCCGAGAACTGCGGGTCGAGCTCGCGAAGAATCTCATTGCGGGTCCGCTCGATGTCGACGTCGAGCGACTTGAGGACGCGCGCCGCGACCCCTTCGCCCTCGCGCAGGAGGCCCAGAAGGATGTGCTCGGTCCCGACGTAGGAGTGGTTGAGGGTCTTCGCCTCCTTGCCGGCGAGCGCCAGCACCTTCTTGACCCTCGGAGTGAACGGCATGCTGCCCTGGCTCTTGGTCTCCTGGCCGGTGCCCACCTGCTTTTCGACTGCGGCCCGGACGGTCTCCAGATCGAGGCCCATCTTCTGCAGCACGCTGACCGCAACGCCCTGGCCCAGCTTGATCAGCCCCAGCAGGATATGCTCGGTCCCCACGTAATTGTGGTGAAAGCGGTCCGCCTCCTTCCGGGCCAGCGCCAGCACCTGCTGCGCCCGGGGCGTGAAATTGTTCATCGGTTCTTGGGACATGATCGGAAATCCTCAGTTCTTTCGGTTCGCAGTGAGAGTGAAATCCGGACGGGTGAGATTGGCAAATTCCGAACGCAGCCGCTCGGCTCGCAGCAGGTCCCTGCGGGATGGGTCGAGCTCTCCCTTCTGGGCGTATTGCAGGTGCCCCGGCTGGGCTTCGATGAACAGCCGGTCGATGACCGGCCGATAGCCGTCCGTGAAGACGCCCAAGTCGATCCCGAGCCGGATGAGCGAGAGCAGGTTCATCGCCTCGCTCGAATTCAGCATATGGCTGTTCTGGAG
>JBOHXF010000536.1:0-2894 GCA_050737455.1 Opitutaceae bacterium
CTCGTGGTCGAGGCCATCGCCGCGGAATTGCGCGGCCTTGGGCTCGTGCCGAGCCGGCCGGCCCGGCCCGGCTTGCGCCGGTACGCAAACGTCCAGCATCTGCACACGCCGATCGAGGCGGATCTGCCGGCGGCCGTTCACCTTCTTGACGTCGCGGCCATGCTTCATCCGACGCCCGCGGTGGGCGGGTCGCCCCGAGGCCGCGTGCTCTCCCGCATCCGCGAACTGGAGGGCTTTCCCCGGGGCCTGTACGCCGGCGCCCTCGGCTGGATCGACAGCAAGGGCGACGGGGAACTGTTCGTCGGGTTGCGTTCCGCGCTGATCGACGATGCCCGCGCCCGCCTGTACGCGGGGGCGGGCATCGTCGCCGGATCGGAGCCGGCCAAGGAGCTGGCGGAGACCGAGCTCAAGTTTAGGGTAATGGAGGAGGCCCTGCTGGCGTGACGGAAGATCGGGGCGGGGCGGGGAAGGACGCCGATGGGCCGCCCTTTCGTTCTGGACGGCGGGCTTGCCGAGGCGGTGAAAACGGGGGAGCCTAGGCGGGTATGCCGGCTCCGGAATTGGTCGATCCGCGCAACGTCAACACGCTTTGGGCGAGCATCTTCATCGAAACGCTCTTTCGGTGCGGCGTGCGCCGGGCGGTCGTCTCGCCCGGATCCCGCTCGGGTCCGCTGGCGGTCGCTCTCGCGCGGCACGAAGGCGTCGAGTCGGTTCCCGTGCTCGACGAGCGCTCGGCGGCCTTTTTCGCCCTTGGGCTTGCCCGGCGCCGGCTCCAGCCGGTGCTGCTTGTCTGCACGAGCGGCACCGCCGCGGCCAACTATTTTCCGGCGGTCATCGAAGCCAGGGAAAGCGGGATCCCCCTCGTGCTGGCGACGGCCGACCGACCGCCCGAACTGAGGGCATGCCAGGCCGGCCAGGCGATCGATCAGCAGAAACTCTACGGCGGTTATCCGGCCTTCTACCACGAGCTCGCGCTTCCGGACCTCGACGAGTCGCGGCTCCGCTACCTGCGGCAGATGACCGCGCACGCCTGCGCCCGCAGCGTGACGCCGTTTCCCGGCCCGGTGCATCTCAACATTCCTTTCCGCGATCCGCTGGCCCCCGCTTCGGACGACCGCGCCGGGCCCTTCGCCGCCGGCGTCGATTGGAGTTCCTTTTTCGCGCATCTTTCCCCGCCGAGCGGCAGCGAGCCCCTCGCGAAGGCTCCCATCCTCGCGCCCGATTCCCGTGGGGTCCTGGTTGTCGGGCCCGCGCAGCCGCGCGATCCGGAGGCGTTTGTCGAGGTGGTCGGCGACATCGCCCGGCGGTTGGGCTGGCCGGTCCTGGCCGACGCTTTGGGGCCGATCCGCCATTACGGAGGGCGGGTGCCGAACGTGATCACGACCTACGATGCGATCGTCCGCAACGGCGATGCGGCCGTGCGCCTGCGTCCCGACACGGTCCTCTGCCTCGGCGGCTGGCCGACCAGCAAGAGTCTGCGCGTCTGGCTCGACGAGGTGCGGGCGCCGACCTGGATCGTGAGCACCCGGCCGGATAACCGCGACGCCCTTCACGGGACCACGCGGCAGATCGCGATTTCGCTGCGCGCGCTGGCTGCGGCTCTGCCCGAGGGCGGCCCCGCCGGCGATTATGCCCGGCTCTGGAGGCGCTTCGAAGAACAGGCGCGGGCCACTCTCGACAGCCGCATGGAATCTGAAGCGGTCCTGTTCGAGCCGAAAGCGGCCTGGCTTCTCGCGCGCCACCTTCCCGCCGGGACGCCGGTCTTCCTCGCGAGCAGCATGCCCGTCCGCGATGCCGAATATGTCTGGCCTTCGAACGACCGCCGCCTGCGGCCCTTCTTCAACCGCGGTGCGAACGGCATCGATGGGACGCTGTCCACGGCCCTGGGCTCGGCACACGGCGGCGGGCCGGCGGTGCTGCTCACCGGAGACCTCGCGCTGCTTCACGACACGAATGGCTTCCTGATAAGACCCAGATTCCTGGGCAGCCTCACCATCGTTCTCATCAACAACCATGGAGGCGGCATCTTCGGACACCTGCCGATCGCCCGCTTCGAACCGCCCTTCGAGGAGTTTTTCGCGACGCCGCAGGATGTCGATTTTTCCGCCCTGGCAAAAGCGTACGGCGCGGACCATCTGTTCGTCCGCGACTGGGATCACTTTGTGGGGCTGATCTCCGATCTGCCGGCCTCCGGCATCCGGATCCTGGAGGTCCGGACGAATCGGAAGATCGACGCCGACGGCCGCAAGGCGCTGTTAGCCGCGATGGCTGATTTCGGCGCGGGCAGGGACGCTTAGGACGCCGCCTCCGAAAACGACCATGCTGCGATCCTTCTCCGGAAAGGCGCTCGGCTTCGGGGCCGCGGCGGTCGCGATCGCGGCGCCGATGGCCTGGCTTTTCGATCTGCACGGACGGTTCTACTTCGACTGGGACCACAGCATGTGGCTGGTCGGATACGTCGGCGAATACTGGCGGGTCCACGGCGCGCTTCCCATGGTGCTCAATTCGGGTTCCGGGGTCGGATCGCCCCTGCCGATTTTTTACGGGTTTCTCCTGTATCCACTTTTAGCACCGCTAGCCGCCTGGCTCGGGGCCGCGCTGGCGGTACGGATCGGGATCGCGGCGCTGCTGCTTCTCCAGTTTCATGCGCTCGTCTCCGCCGGCCGGAAGGTCTGGGGACGGAGCCCGTTGGTCTTCGCGACCGCGTGCACGGTTCTCTGGTCCGTCTACGAAATGACCGACTTGTACAACCGCTCCGACCTGCCGGAATACTTCGCGACCGGCTTCCTGTTCGCGTTTGTGGGCTATGCAGTGGCTGCGGCGGCCGCGCGGCGCAGCGTTTCCGCGTTCTTTTACGGGTGGATGGCGGTCCTCTGCGTCGTGCTCTCATGCGG